>DAIPYB010000159.1:0-6409 GCA_036782955.1 Pseudoxanthobacter sp.
GAACCGGGCTGAGAGGCGGCAACGCCAACCCGTCGAACCTGATCCGGATCATGCCGGCGGAGGGATCGAGATGGCGCATGACGCTTTCCGCATTCTTTCGTCCATGCCGGCCGCCACTCGTGCCGCATGGCACGGATCGGGCGGTGCGGGCACGGGCGAGCCCCGCGCGAGGCTGGCGGATCGGCCCTGTCCACATGGTGCCCCTCCGGGCCCGTCTGCGAAAGCGCTGCCGATGTCGTCTTCCCCAGTTGCCACTTCCCCAACCACCACGAGCCTGTCGTCGTTCCGCCGGTGCATGGCCACCCTTGCCGCGGGGCTTATGCTGGCCGCCACCCCGGCGGTTGCCGCCGACAAGCCGGTGCTGACCGTCTACACCTATGAGAGCTTCGCCTCCGAGTGGGGCCCCGGCCCGGCGGTGAAGGAGCGTTTCGAGAAAGTCTGCGACTGCACCCTGCAGTGGGTCGCCGCCGACGATGCCGGCGCCATGCTGACGCGGCTCAAGCTGGAAGGGGCCGGCAGCAAGGCCGATGTCGTGGTGGGCCTCGATACCAGCCTTGCGGAAGACGCACGGCGCACCGGTCTCTTCGCGCCCTCCGGCATCGATACCGGCACCCTCGACCTGCCGGTGCCGTGGAGCGACGACACCTTCGTGCCGTTCGACTGGGGCTGGTTCGCTTTCGTCTATGATTCCGAAAAGCTGAAGAACCCGCCCGCCAGCTTCGCCGACCTCGCCGCGCCCGGTGCAACGCCGCGCATCGTCATTCAGGATCCGCGCACTTCCACCCCGGGCCTCGGCCTGCTGCTGTGGGTGCAGCAGGTGGAAGGCGACAAGGCCGATGCGATGTGGCAGGCTCTGAAGCCCAAGATCGTGACGGTCACCAAGGGCTGGTCGGAGGCCTACGGCCTGTTCCTCAAGGGCGAGGCCGACATGGTGCTGAGCTACCAGACCTCCCCCGCCTATCACATCGTCAATGACAAGACCGATCGCTACAAGGCGGCGCTGTTCCGGGAAGGGCACCTCGTCCAGATCGAGGTCAGCGCGGTCACGAAGGCCAGCCGGCAGCCGGAGCTTGCCCGCCGCTTCCTCGCCTTCACCCTGTCGCCGGAGTTCCAGTCCGTCCTTCCCGAAACGAACTGGATGTACCCGGCCCGGCTGCCGGCCGACCAGTTGCCGGCGGTGTTCCGCGACCTGCCCAGACCCGACAAGACGCTGTTCGCCGACCCCGCCGATGTGGCGGCGCACCGGCGGTCGTGGATCGACGGCTGGCTGACGGCGCTCGGCCAGTGAGCATCCCCCGCAGAACCGTCAGGACCGCGGCAGGGCGCAGCCGGGACGTTGCCCGATGAAAACGCTCCCTCTGCCGGCGCGCCGGGCGGATCGGCTGGCGCTGTTGCCGGGCCTCTGTGCCGCCGGCGCGGTGGCGGGCGTGCTCGCCACCGCGCTTGCCGGCGTGCTCATCGCCGCCGGCCCTGACTGGCCCGCCCTGCCGTGGGGCTATGTGGGACGTATCGTGCGTTTCACCCTGCTGCAGGCCGCGCTCTCGACAGCTCTGTCGCTGGCGCTCGGGGCCGCTCTGGCGCTGGCGCTGGCCCGGCGACGCCACTTTGCCGGGCGCGGCCTGCTGATGGCGGTGCTTAACCTCGCCATCGTGCTGCCGGCCGTGGTCGCCATCTTCGGCATCGTCGCGGTGTTCGGCCGCTCCGGGCTTGCCGGCCAGCTTCTGCGGCTGGCGGGGCTGGATGGCGGCAACTGGCTCTACGGCCTTCCCGGCATCCTGATCGGCCATGTGTTCTTCAATGCCCCGCTTGCCGCGCGCGTTTTCCTGACGGCGCTGGAGGCCGTGCCGCCGGAACACTGGCGGCTGGCCTCCCACCTCGGCATGACGCCGGCGACTGTTTTCCGCCTCGTCGACCTGCCTGTACTGCGCCGCGAGGCGCCGGCGCTGGCGGCGCTGGTCTTCCTGCTGTGCTTCACCTCGTTCGCGCTGGTGCTGGCGCTGGGCGGCGGCCCGGGCGCGGCGACGCTGGAAGTCGCCATTTTCGAGGCGCTGCGGTTCGAGGCGGATTTCGCCCGCGCCGGGGCGCTGGCGCTGGTGCAGTTCGTTGTGTGTCTGGCCCTGCTCGTGCCCGTCTTCCGTATGGAACGCCGCATGCCGGATTTCGCCCCGCTCGGCTGGCGCGCGCCCCGGCCGGACACGACGGGCATCGGCCTGAAGCTGATCGATTGCGGCGCGCTCGCCATTGCCGCGATCGTGGTGGCCATGCCGGTCGGCGCCGTCGTCGTCGCCGGGGTGCCGACCCTCGGCACGCTGGCGCGGCCCTCCACGCTGACCGCGGCCGTAACCTCCGCCGCCATCGCCCTGCCCGCCGGCCTTCTGGCGGTGGTTCTGGCACTGGCCATCGCCACCCTGTCCCGACGGCTGCGACGCACCCTCGCCGGCCGGCACCGTCCGCGACTGGCCATGCTGACCGATCTCACCGGCATCGCCATCCTGCTGATGCCGCCGTTCACGCTGGCCGCCGGGCTGTTCGTCGTGGTCCGCCGCTTCGCCGATCCGTTCAGCCTCGGAATGCCGATGATCGTCGTCATCAACGGCCTGATGGCGCTGCCATTCTGCCTGCGGGTTCTGGAACCGCCGCTGCTCGTCGCCGAGGAGCGGCATGGCCGGCTGGCGGCAAGCCTCGGCATTTCCGGCCTCGCCCGCCTGCGTCTGGTGGAAGGGCCGCTCATCGCCCGCCCGCTGGCGCTGGCCTTCGCAACGGCGGTGGTGCTGTCGCTGGGCGATCTGGGCGTCGTCACGTTCTTCGGTGCCGGTGGCATCACCACCCTGCCGCTGCTGATCTACCAGCGCCTCGGCGCCTATCGCATGGACGAGGCCGCATCTGCGGCGCTCCTGCTGATGGCCATCGCCTTCGCGCTGTTTCTGGCCGCCCTCAGACTGACGGAGAAGCCCGATGCTGTCCGTGACCGGCCTTGAGGTCCGGCCCGATCCGCGAAGCGAGGCGTCCTTTCGCCCGCTCTACGACCTTGTGGTGCCGACGGGTGCGTTGTGCGCGGTCGTCGGCCCCTCGGGCGGCGGCAAGACCACGCTGCTGCATGCCATTGCCGGGTTCGGCGCGGTCACCGGCGGCGGCATTCGCTTCGCCGGCCACGATCTTACCCGCCTGCCGCCGGCTGCGCGGCCGCTGTCGATCCTGTTTCAGGATCACAACCTGTTTGCCCACCTCAGCGCCGCCGACAATGTCGGCCTTGGCATAAACCCGGCATTGCGCCTGACACCGGCGGACCGGTCGCGGGCGGCGGAAGCACTGGCCCGCGTCGGGCTGGAGGGGTTGGGCGCGCGGCGGCCGGGCGAGCTTTCCGGCGGCCAGCGCCAGCGCGTGGCGCTGGCACGGGCGCTGGTGCGCGACCGGCCGCTGATGCTGCTGGACGAGCCGTTCGGCGCCCTTGATCCGGCGCTGCGCGCCGACATGATCGCGCTGGTGGACGGCCTGCGCCGCGAGCAGGGACTGACGGTGCTGATGTCGATCCATACGCCGGCCGATGTCGCCGGCTGCGCCGATCTGGTGGCGACCGTCGCCGGCGGACGGGTGAGCACGCAGGGCGCGGCTGAAGCCTTCCCACCCGTCGCGCGGGCGTGAAGCCGCCTTATGCCTTCCGCTCCCAGCGCCCGGCAGCCGATTGCTGCCAGTAGGTCAGCGAGTGGCCGGCCGCCTTCAGCGCCTTCCACTGGGTGCGGGCGTGGTCGAGCGCATCGGGATCGCGGCCGTCGAAGATGAACACGACGCGCTGGTAAGGCGCCGGGTCGTCGATGCCGGCGCGGTCCACCAGAAAGCGCACCGTGGCGCCGTTGGGGTTGTCGTCCGCGGCGGTCACGAACACCGGCTGCTCCTCGCCCGGACCGTCCGCCGCCGTGCCATGCGGCAGGAAGGAATCGTCGCGGTAGGTCCACAGGTCGGTGTCGATGGCATCGCGGCGTTCCTTCGATCCCGCCTGCACCACCACGCGCCAGCCGCGCTCAAGGCACTTTTCCAGAAGGGTCGGCAGCACGCCCTCAAGGCCCTGCCGCTCAAGATGATAGAACAGCACCTCGCTCATGCTGCCGTCCCCTCCTTTTCGCCCGGTCTTTCGGCTCAGGCGCCTTCGTAATTGTCCGCCACGAGACGGTCGAGCAGGCGCACGCCGAAGCCTGACGACCAGCCCCGGCTGATTTCCGTCACCGGCGAGCCCATGGCCGTGCCGGCGATGTCGAGATGCGCCCACGGCGTTTCGCCCACGAAGCGCTTCAGGAACTGCGCCGCCGTGATGGAGCCGCCATGCCGGCCGCCGGTGTTCTTGATGTCGGCGACCTTCGATTCGATCAGCTTGTCATAATCGGTGCCGAGCGGCATGCGCCAGACCCGTTCGCCGGTCGCCTGCCCGGCTGCCGTCAGCGCGGCGGCCAGATCGTCGTTGTTGGAGAACAGGCCCGCGTGCTGGTTGCCGAGCGCCACCACGATGGCCCCGGTCAGCGTGGCGAGATCGATGGCAAGGCGCGGGCGGAACCGCTCGATGGCATAATGCAGCGCATCGGCCAACACCAGCCGGCCCTCGGCATCGGTGTTGATCACCTCGATGGTGGTGCCGGAGCGGGCGCGCACGATATCGCCGGGGCGCTGGGCGGCGGCGTCGGGCATGTTCTCCACGAGGCCAAGCACGCCGACGGCATTGACCTTCGCCTTGCGGCCGGCAAGCGCCGCCAGCAGTCCGGTCACGGCGGCCGCGCCGCCCATGTCGCCCTTCATGTCTTCCATGCCGGCGGCCGGCTTGATGGAAATGCCGCCGGAATCGAACACCACGCCCTTGCCGACGAACAGCACCGGCGCCTCGCCGGCCGCTCCCCCGTTCCAGCGCAGCACCACCAGACGCGGCGGCCGCACGGAGCCCTGCGCCACGCCCAGCAGCGCGTTCATGCGCTCCGCCTTCAGTTCCTCCTCGCCCAGCACCTCCACCTCGATCCCGAGGGAGGAGAGCTTCAGCGCCCGGTCGGCGAATTCCAGCGTGCCCAGCACGTTGGCCGGCTCGTTGACGAGATCGCGGGCGAGTATCGCGCCGCTGACGACCGGCTGCAGCGCGTCCCACGCCGCGACGGTGGCCTCGGGATCGGCCACGGCGAAGGTGAGTTCCGCGGCGACCGGCGCCGGTTCGTCAGCCGGGCGTGACTTGTAGGTATCGAAGCGATAGCTGCGCAGCGTCGCACCGGCGGCAAGCGCGGCGGCGGCGGCCGGCGTCACCGTCAGCGCACCGGCGACATCGGCATAGATCGTCGCCACAGTCGCCTGCACGTCCGAAAGCTTGCCCGCGATCGCGCCGCCGGCATGGAACCAGTCCAGTTCCCCCAGATCGCCGGTGCCGAGCGAGATAACCACCAGGCGGTCGAGTTCGAGGCCGGCCGGGGCGATCAGGTCGAGGCTTGCGAACCGCCGCCCCTTGAAGCCGGCGGCCGCCAGCGCACGGGCCACGCCGCCCCCGGCGGCACCGTCGAGAAGCGCGGCATGACCGCCGAACAGGCCGGCTTCATCGGTCAGAATCACCGCCACGCGCGCGCTGGTCGGCCGGACCGGGCCAAAGGAAATGCTGGGCAGAGGAGCCATGAGGCAATCATCCTGATGGAAAAGGCGGGCGACGCGGCCGGCTGGCCCCGGACCCTTGAAAGGCAGGAGCAGCACCCGTGCCGGCCGTTGGCCCGCATCGGGCCGGCCTTCGCGGGCAGCCGCGACAGAGATTTCTAACATGGGGGCACGGCGACCGCCCGGCAACCCGCCCGAAACGGCTGCCAACACCGGCCTGCCCGGCGCCTGAGCAGGCGAAGCGGCGCTTTTTCCCACGAAAAGGCTGCCGTGAGGCTGCCATCTTCATCAGAGATTCACCACAGGTGCGTTTCCATGACACGGGATGACGGCGCCCGGCGGATTGCACAGGGCCGGCCGGAACCGCATAGTTTGGAATCGTACGTAATCGTCTTTTGCGGTATGCGCTTGCTGCGGGAATCGGAAGCGGCGCATCCGCTCCGAGGGGGAGAGGAACAGGCAGGCGCGGTGGAAGATGCGGCGCCGGAACGGTGTCGCGGCCGATTGAACGGCGTGTGGAGTTCGTGTTCGGATGGGTTTGATCGGTCGTTACATTTTCCGCAAGGCTGCCGGCGGCTTCGTCGCGGCGCTGGCGGTGCTTGCCAGCGTCGTGTGGGTGACACAGGCACTGCGCCAGCTCGACCTCATCACCTCCAAGGGACAGGCGCTCGGCGTGTTCCTGCAGATCACCCTGCTCGCCGTTCCCTTCCTCGCGCTGCTGATCGCCCCCTTTGCCATCGTCATCGCCGTCGTGGTGGTGCTGTCAAACCTGTCGGCCGACAGCGAGCTGATCGACATG
>DAIPYB010000160.1:0-6388 GCA_036782955.1 Pseudoxanthobacter sp.
GCGTCCAGCTCAACCGGCCCTATGCCGGCGGCTTCATCACCGAGCACTACGGCCGGCCGGCGGACGGATTGCACGCCCTGCAAATCGAGATCAATCGCGCGCTCTACATGGACGAGCCGCGCTGCCTGCCCGCGGCGGGCCTGCCGGAACTCGCCCGTCTGATGACGCTGTTCGCGCAGGCCCTGCTGACCCGGCTTGACGGACTGGACGGCGCGCAGGGCGGCAGCCGGCTTGCGGCCGAGTAAGCGGCGGAGAACCGGCAGCCGGCAAAGAAAAAGCCGCCTCAAAGCCATGAGGCGGCCAGGAAGTCTTGGGAAGGAAACGCCCGGAAGGGCAATGCGATGCAGCACGGCAGCTGTTTCGCACTGCAAAAGATGGCCCAGACGCGGCCCATCGTCAAGCCGAAATGCGGCCGGCGTTCGCACCTGCACCAGCAGAACCCCGCGCACGCGCCTCCGCACCCATCAGCCGCCCGGCCGGCACGGCCACCGCCGAACAGCCTGAACAGCCGAGACTTTGCGGAGCCGCACCTCCCAAGCCGGGCGCGCATATCGCCTTATACTTTGGTTTAAGACCCACTCCGGCGACCGGCGCTGCAATGGCGCCATTTTGCGCCGCACAATCGGGCTGAGTTCCCCCAAACCGGACGGATATGCGGCTGGCGAGCGATCCCCCACAAATGAGACCGATACACGGAAAACGATCTCATTGCGCCCAAAGCCGGGAATCACCCCGGAAAACCCGCCTGCTGCGCCAAAAAGAAAAAGGGCCACCGGCACGAGGCAGGTGGCCCAAGTCAAGGGAGGAAACGCCCAAGGAGGGCCGCGAAACAGCAGAAGCTTATCGCACCGCAACATTGGCAGGTGCGGCGCAGCAGGTCAAGCCCCGCTGTGCAGATGCGGCATGAAAAAGCCGGTCACCGCCGAGCAATGCAAACCGCCCATTCAGGAGACAAAACCTGCGGTGGCAGAAAAATGGTCGCGTTTCCGATATCGGGAACATCGAAGCAACCAGTATTACCACCCGACAAAAAAGAAAAAGGGCCGCCCGCAAAGCGTCGGCGGCCCAAGTCAAGGGAGGAAACGCCCGGAAAGGGCGGCACGACACGAGAACTACGTGCAGCACAGCCGGAGAGATGGCAGTCACACCCCTGAAGGTCAAGGCATGCGACGCTTATGCGCTGCCTGGGTCGCGCTGCATTCTGCAAAGTCTTTTACAGGGCATTTGCGAAAAAATTATCGCAACTCAACCAAACAAGCGTTTGATCTGATTTGACTATTTTGCAGCATTCAGTGCCGCCCGAAGCCACAAACGGCAGCTTCGGGCAGGCCTGAGCGCAAAAATGCAATGCTGATATGCGAAATACCGGTGACTGACGTGCTTACCAGCCAGCCCGGCAAAGCCGGCTGCCCCAATAGGGCGAGGTCCGGCAGATCAGAAACGGCCCGTTCCAGCCGGCCGGCGGGCGCCAGAACACCGGATCGATGGCGATGGAGACGGCTCCCGCGCTCTCCGGCAGGGTACCGTCGAGCACGTTGATCGAATAGGATAGCGTATCGCCACTGCCGGAAACATTGACCAGTTCCACCGTCACCGGCCGGGCGGCCTTATCGGCGACGAAGGTCAGCGAAGCGTTCGGCGGATCTTTCTTGAAGCTGTCCTGCGTGGCGGTCCACAGCTTGACGAACTGGGCGGTGGTCATCTGGCCCACCGTGGGAACGGGAAGACCGGAGAACAGAGAGGTCGTCGGCGCCACGCCCTCCAGCGTCAGCGTCTTGCCATCGAACTTCATGCCCGCGGCCTGCTGCACGAACACCAGTTCGAGCGGTCCGCGCTCATCCGCGGCTCCGGCCGGCACCGGGTCTTCGGCGCGCGCACTGCCGCATGCAGGCGACAGCGCCGCCGCTGCGGCAAACGCAAGAAGCGCCGTCTGCAGGCGCCCGCGCACCGGACGGCGGAGCGGCAGGGGCTGGTTCATATCCAAAGTCTCCTTGTGAGGATCGACAACCGGGCGAGGATCGACAACGGACCGCCTGACGGCCCCAAGGCCGGCCCATGTGCGCCGGGCGGAGCGGAGCCGTTCATTGCTTCCAGCGAAATCGGGCACCGCAATGGCAGGGCGCCTCTGCCGCCGGCGGGAGCGTTTCAGCCATCCCGCCCTTCGCGCTCGCGCAGCATTCCAGAGACGAGAGCCACCGTGCGCTTCAGGTCGTCAATGGCCTGCTCGATATCGCGCTTCTGTTGCTCCAGCACGCCGATCTGGGCGTTGAAGCGATCCACTGCCGCCCGCATCTGCCCCACCTGCCCGTCACGCAGATCGTAGAGCGCCAGCATCTCGCTGATTTCAGCCAGCGACAGGCCCACGCGCTTGCCCATCAGCACCAGCTTCAGCCGCGCCCGGTCGCGCCGGCCGTAGATTCGGCTGGAGCCTTCGCGGCGCGGATTGAGAAGCCCGCGATCCTCGTAGAAGCGCAATGTACGCAGCGTCACGCCGAATTCGCGGGAAAGCTCGCCGATGGTGTAGCTGGTCTGAAGCTGACCGCGCTCCGCGCCGCCTTCGCGGCCGGGCGCCTCGCCGATCAGGTCGAGATCGTCCATCTTCCCCCTCCTCAGGCCCGGCGGCGCTTGCGTACCGCGCAAGACCTGCCGCGCAAGACCTGTTTTCAAACCGGCGGCATTCTAAGCTGAGGTTACGCGTACGTCACCTTCCTTTGCACCGTCCCGTGATGGCAGGCCAGCGTGCCCGCGCGGCAACAGGCCGGCCGCCGTGGCGGTGGAAAGATCAGCCAAGCCATTTCAGCAACAGGGAAAAGGGGCTAGTGTGAAGTGGCGTTAACAGGTTGCTAACCATGATCCCGGAATGATCCGGTGTTGGCCTTGCGGTCTGATTCGCAGCCGGGGCTGCGCCATGACGGCCTTGGGGGCCGGACAGGCGACCGATCGTGCGCCGGCAGACGAACAGAGCGATTTCAGCAGGAAGGGCGGCAATGCCGATTGAGGGGTCAGGCACCGGGCGAGGCAATCGCGAGCGATTCGTCCGCGAACCGCGCGATGCAGACGTGCCGGCCGGTTCTGCGCGCGCAGACGCCGCCACGGCCCGCATCGCTGCCCGCTCCCGGCGCTTTGCCGATCCCGCCGATCCTATGGCCGCAGTGCCGGCGGGCGGCGGTCCGTCGGCCCGCGTGGCTGCGCCCCGCACGCGGCCCTCCGTGCGGCTGCGCCCGGCGCAGGGCAGCACCGAAACCGTGCTTGACGATCTTTGGCTTGCCGCCGAACTGACCCCGCGCACCCACGCCGCCGGGCGTGTCGCGGCGGCGCGCCCGTTCGGCACCGACCGCGATATCGACGGTGCACGCCGCGCCGCGCTGTCGGCGCGGGATATATTGTCCGGCGGGCAGGAAAGCGCCCCCGCAACCGGCCTCGGCGCGATGCTGGATGCGCTGGACGATATCGGCCGCCGCGTACGCGCCCTTGCCGAAGGCCCGCCGGTGCGGGCTGCGGATCCGCATGATCTTGAAGATGCCCTCGCACCGGAGCTGCCGGCAGCGCCAGCCGCACGCCCCCGCACGCCCCCCACCGCACCGATTGAAAATGCCGGCCCGTCTCTGGAGCGTCAGCTTGGCGCCATCAGCGCCCGGCTCGACCGTCTGTGGCAGTCGACCGGCGACGACCTGCGTGTGCTGCGGTCGGGCGTCGGCGCAGTGAAGGAAGACATCGGCGACCTGCGCAGTGGCGTTGCCGCGCTGGCGGCCCGGCTGCCCGATGCCGGCACTGAAGCCCGCGTGCTGGCGCAGCTTGAAGCCGTTATCCAGCGGCAGGACGAAGACCATGCCCTTGCTCGCCAGAGCGAGATCGCCCTGCAGGGCGATCTCGCCCATCTGGCCGAGCGTCTTGACTCCCTCGCCCGTGCCTCCGCGGACATCGGCCTGCGCATCGACACTCTCTCCTCCCATCAGGAGGAACACGCTGCCCATCTTGGCGAGACCGCCACCCACGGCGATGTCGTGCGCCTCGAACAGCGCCTCGGCGAAATGGCCCGGGCGCTGGAGGCTCTGGCTGGTGCAGTTCTGCACAACGATCCGCAACAGCAACTTTCCGGAGACATCGCCGACCTCGCCGGGCGCCTCGCCGCTCTGGAGGAGGCACTGGACGGCGATGCGGTGAGCGAAATCGCCGCCCGCGCGGCGGAAAGCGCCGTGGAGGCGCTGGGCGAGCGACTGAGTGCATCGCTGCAACCCCGGCTGAACCAGATTGCCGCGGAAGTGGGGCAAATGACCGTGGCACGGGCGCCTGCGCCCGTTGCTCCGCCGGCACCGGCCGGCCGTTCCGCCGCCTCCGCTGCCGGCCCGCTGACAGACAGGCTCCGGGATGAACTCGGCCGCCTTCAGGCTGCCGTGGAGCAGGCTTCTCGAACCGGAGCCACGCCATCACGGCCGGCGCCGGCACCCGCGCAGCCCGTCTTTTCCGCGACCGCCCCGTCGCGTGCACCGCGGCCGGAGGATGCCGTTCGCCGGGCCCGGGCCGCCGTCAGCCGCGTCGCGGCCCTGCGTGCGGCCCCCTCACCGGCCGGCGGCCGCCCTGTGGCGCCTGCCCGACCGGATTTCGCCCTCGCAGATCTCGATGCGGAAATTGGCGCCATCGAAGCGGCCCAGCCGCCTGCACCCGTTGCAGAAGCGCCTTCTCTTGCCGCCCCTGTGGCGGAGGCCGTTACTCCGCTCGCTGCGTCGCCGCGACAGGAGCCGGAAAGCCATCAGCCGGACAGCATCGCACCGGAGCCGGTCGTTGCGCCCCCGGCTGCAATGGCGCCCCCCGTGCCTGCCACGGATGGCGCGCTTTCCAGCCTTGCAGCGGTCTCCGGCCCGGCCTTCGAGCGGCTTTCACGGGTTCTCACGCAGGCCCGAGGCCATCTGCCGGGGCTTGCCAGCCAGAATGCCTCACAGCCGGCCGGCAATGGCCGGCGCCGGGCGCTGCGCGCTGCCGCAGCCGTTGCCGTGCTGGTGGCGGCAATTGCCATTATCGACCGGGATGTGCGGCACACGCTCATTGCCGCCCTCGACAGTTCCTCCACGCCGACGACGGCCATCGCTGGGGCCCCGACACCGACGGAGGCCCAGCGTTACGACGATGCAGCCATCCGCAACCTCGCCGCGCGGATGGTCGCTAACGCCGGCCCGGCCACGGCCGACGATCCCTCCGATCCCGTCGTCACCGGTTCGGCTGGCACGCGGGCGGCCCCTTTCGCGGTCACGTCGTCGGATTCCGTCGACAACAGCACCAACCTGCCGGACGGGATTCCTGAATCTCTGCGCAGCGCCGCGTTGTCAGGCGACCGCTATGCCGCCTATGACGTTGCCATGCGCTTCGTGGACGGGGTGGGCCTTCCCGCCAATCCGGCCATGGCTGCCGATTGGTTCCGACGCGCCGCCCTTGCCGGCGATGCCCGCGCGGCCTTCCGGTTCGGCTCGATGCTGGAGCGCGGCACCGGCGTCGACCGCGATCTGGCGCAGGCCCGCACTTTCTACGAACAGGCCGCCGGCGCCGGCAATGTTCTGGCCATGCACAATCTCGCGGTGCTGATGTCCGATGGCAGCGGCGGGCCGAAAGATCTGGAGGCAGCCGCGCGCTGGTTCCAGGCCGCCGCCGATCACGGCGTGGTGGACAGCCAGTTCAATCTCGGCGTGCTCTATCTGCGCGGCACCGGCGTGCAGCAGGATTCCGCCATCGCCTATAAGTGGTTCTCTCTGGCCGCTGCCGGCAACGACGAACAGGCCCGCGTCCGCCGCGACACCACTGCCGAACGGCTCGACAAGGCAACCCGCCAGAAGGTTGACGACGAAGTCACCCACTGGACTCCTGTGCCCGCCGACCCGTTTGCCAACGCTGTCCAGTCGCGCGCCTGAGCCGGCCGCGGCATTGCGGATCGCCCGCCGGTCGTGTCTATATTTCCCGGATGAAGTCGGAAGGCATCAGCAGACTTATCCGGGTGGCTTGAGCGCCTCAGGGAAAAAGTCCGGGGACATTGCCGGGGAGCGACCGGGTGCGGCGCTGTCATGACACGCCAGCCTCTGGCAGCGCAGTTCTCCTGCCAGCACTGTCGGATTCATAGCGAGTGTCCTGCCTCGCCACCTGCAATGAGGCTTATCTTCCGCAAGCCCCAGTGTTCGCGCGAAGATCACGCCATGCACCGGTTGAACCCGATCTCACTGAAAAGCTCGACCGGTTCCGCATCAAGAAATCCGCGAAGTGAACGGCATATCTTCCGGCTTGCGTGAGTTGCTCGGTCGCTTATGCAGCATCCGGCGCTCTCTTGCTGCATCCAAAGCCGGTGACTGCGCTTTCCTGCCACCATGGGAGAGCAGGCGGAAGCCCCAAGGCACTATCACCGAGC
>DAIPYB010000161.1:0-6383 GCA_036782955.1 Pseudoxanthobacter sp.
TGATCGAGGCAGCCGCGCTCGTTTCCGCCATCCTCGGCCACTGGCAGGATTTCATCGTCATCATCTCGCTGCTGGTGTTCAACGCCGCGCTGGATTTCTGGCAGGACAGCAAGGCCTCCAACGCCCTTGCCGCGCTGAAAAAGGGGCTGGCACCGGAAGCCACGGTGCTGCGCGACGGCAAGTGGGGACAGACGGAAGCCGCCGGGCTGGTGCCGGGTGACATCGTCAAGGTGCGCCTCGGCGCGGTGGTGCCGGCCGACCTGCGGCTGTTCGGCGAAGGCTTTGCCGCTATCGACCAGTCGGCGCTGACGGGCGAGTCGCTGCCCGCCGCCAAGAAGGCCGGTTCGGAGGCCTATTCCGGCAGCGTGGTGAAGCAGGGTGAAATGACCGGCGTGGTCATCGGCACCGGCGGAAACACCTTCTTCGGCCGCACCGCCAAGCTGGTGGCCGGCGCCGGCGCCGTCAGCCACGCCCAGAAGGCGATGTTCGAGATTGGCAACTTCCTCATCGCCGTGGCGGTGGTGCTGGCGCTCGTGCTGGTGGCCGGCGAGGTATGGCAGAAGGCCGTCGTCGCCCACGACTGGCAGTGGGCCGATGCGCTCAACATCCTGCAGTTCGTGCTGATCCTGCTGGTGGCCTCGATCCCGGTGGCGATGCCGGCGGTGTTCTCCGTGACGATGGCGCTCGGTGCGCTGGCGCTGTCGAAGGAGAAGGCCATCGTCTCGCGGCTTGAATCCATCGAGGAGATGGCCGGCGTCGATATCCTGTGCTCCGACAAGACCGGCACCCTGACCAAGAACCAGCTCAAGCTCGGCACGCCGATCCTGATTGCCGCGACCGATCCGCAGGCCGTCATCCTCGCCGGCGCGCTCGCCTCGCGGGCGGAAGACCACGATGCCATCGACACCGCCGTGATCGAGGGTCTGAGCGACCCCAAGGCCCCCGCCGCCTTCACCCAGACAGCCTTCGTGCCGTTCGATCCGGTGACCAAGCGGACCGAGGCCACCGTGAAGGATGCCGCGGGCCGCAGCATCCGGGTTGCCAAGGGTGCCCCGCAGGCCATCGTCGATCTGGCGAAGCCCGCCGCCGGGGTGGCCAAGCAGGTGGCCGACACCGTGGCCGCGCTGGCCGCCAAGGGCAACCGCGCGCTGGCGGTAGCCCGCTCCGACGACGACGGCCAGACGTGGTCTCTGCTCGGCATCCTGCCGATGTTCGATCCCCCTCGCGACGACAGCCAGGCCACCCTTCAGGCGGTCGGCGAAAAGGGCGTGCGGGTGAAGATGATCACCGGCGACGACACCGCCATCGCCATCGAAACCGCCCGCCAGCTCGGCATGGGCACCAACATCATGACCGCCTCGGACGTGTTCCCCAAGGACATGGACCCCGACCGGGTGCCGGCCAACATCGTCGATGCCATCGAGCGCGCCGACGGCTTCGCCCGCGTCTTTCCCGAGCACAAATATGCCATCGTGAAGGCGCTGCAGAGCCGCGGCCACATCGTGGCCATGACCGGCGACGGCGTGAACGACGCCCCGGCGCTGAAGCAGGCCGATTGCGGCACCGCCGTTTCCGGCGCCACCGATGCCGCCCGCGGCGCCGCGGCGCTGATCCTGACTGCGCCCGGCCTGTCCGTGATCCGCAGCGCCATCGACGAGGCCCGTCGCATCTTCGGGCGCATCACCACCTACACCATCTATCGCGTGGCGCTGACGATGGACATCATGTTCCTTGTCGTGCTGTCCACGCTGCTGCTCGGCTTCCAGCCGCTGACGGCGATCATGATCGTCATCATCTCGCTGCTGGACGACATTCCGATCATGACCATCGCCTACGACAACACCCCGGTGAGCGCGCAGCCGATCCGCTGGAAGATGCCGCAGATCCTGACGATCTCCACCGCGCTCGGGTTCTTCTCGGTGGTGCAGTCGTTCGGCCTGCTGCTGATCGGGCTGTGGGCGATGTCGACCGATTTCGGCGCGGCGCTGGGCCTTGGCGACAAGGCGCACCTGCAGACGGTGATGTTCCTGCAACTCGTCACCGGCGGCCACCTGCTGCTGTTCGTGACGCGCTCGCAACGCTGGTTCTTCCTGCCGCCGTTCCCGGCCTCGCCGCTGGTGCTGGCGCTCCTGTCCACGCAGGTTCTCGCCATGCTGATGTGCGCGCTCGGCTGGTTCGTGCCGGCCATCTCGTGGGCCGCCATCGGGCTGGTCATCGCCTACTGCTTCGTCTGGATGTTCGTGCTCAGCGCCCTGCGCATCGCAACCGAAGCCCTCGCCGCACACCGCACCCCGGACAGGCTGCGCAGCGCCAATATCGTGACGCAGTCCCTGCGCGCCTGAAGGCGAAGGGGCAGAGATAATCAAAGGGAGGTCAGAATGGACCTGCGCAAGAAACTCATCGTCGAGCCCGGAACACGCATCCGGCTGAAGGACATCGATGCCGCCTTCCACGGCGACTATGCCTCATCCGAACACGCCAAGGAGGATCTGGCAAAGAACGTCGCGCGGCTGGCGGAACTGCAGCAGAAGCTCTACGGCGAGAAGAAACATGCCCTGCTGGTGGTTCTGCAGGGCATCGACGCCGCCGGCAAGGACGGTACCTGCTGGCATGTCATGGCGGCAATGAACCCGCAGGGCACTTACGTGAAGGGCTTCAAGCAGCCCACCGAGGAGGAGCGGCGCCACGATTTTCTCTGGCGTGTCCATCCTCATGCGCCCGGCCTTGGCGAGGTGGCGGTCTTCAACCGCTCGCATTACGAGGACGTGCTCGTGGTGCGGGTGCACGATCTGGTGCCGCAGGAGATCTGGTCGAAGCGCTATGACCTGATCAACGACTTCGAACACATGCTGACGCAGCATAACGTCACCATCCTGAAGTTCTTTCTCTATATCACCCCGGAGGAGCAACTGGAGCGCTTCCGCCAGCGCCTCGACGACCCGGCACGACAGTGGAAGATCAGCGATGCCGATTACAAGGAGCGGGCTTTCTGGGACCAGTACGGTGCCGCTTACGAAGACATGTTGGCAAAGTGCTCGACGAAGCATGCGCCGTGGTATGTCATACCCTCAAACCACAAGTGGTTCCGCAATCTCGCGGTGTCACACATCATCGAGAAGACGCTCGACGACATGAACCTGAAACTGCCGGCACCAACAGTCGATCTGGAGCAGATCAGGCGCGACTACCATCAGGCAGCCGCGACCAAGCCCTGAGGCGATTGCCTCCCGAGGAATCACCCTGCGGCAGGCCGGCCCCCCTCGGCGCCGGCTTCCGCGGGCTTTGTCTCCTTGCAGGGCTTGCGTCACACCCCGCCCTCCGGCAGCGTGGGCCGGGTGCCGGCGCCGGCCACAGATGCACTCTGTGGCAGGAAAAAACCGATAGCGCCGGCAGCGGACAACTGGAGCGAACCCGGCATGCCCTGAGACCGGGGCCGGCCGGCCAAGGCGGACCCGATGGATCTCACCCTCATCATTTTTCTCGTGGTCTATGTCGCCATGGGCCTTGGCAAGCTGCCGGGCTTCAAGGTGGACCGCACCGGCGCCGCCATTGTCGGCGCGCTGGCAATGATGGCGGCGGGCAGCATAACCGCCAAGGCCGCGTGGGATTCCATCGACTACAGCACCATCGGCATGCTGTTCGGCCTGATGGTGGTTTCGGCCGCTTTCGGCGTGTCCGGTTTCTATGCATGGACCGCTCATCGCGTTGCCAACCTGCCGGTCAGCCCGCCGGTGCTGCTGGCGGTGCTGGTCGCGGTCGGCGGCGTGTTGTCGGCGGTTCTCACCAACGATGTCGTGGTGGTGGCAATGACGCCGCTGCTGGTCTCGGTCACGCTGGCGCGCGGCCTCAACCCGGTGCCGTTCTTGCTGGCCTTCTGCTTCGCGGCCAACAGCGGCTCGGCGGGAACCCTGATCGGCAGCCCGCAGAACATGATCGCGGCGCAGGAGCTGGGCCTGACCTTTACCGGCTTCATCGGTGTGGCCGGACTGCCGGCGCTGCTCTCGCTGCCGGTGGTCTGGTGCCTTGTCGCGTGGCTTTATCGCGGCCGCTGGACCCTGCCCCATGCCACAGGCCACGCCGGCGAAGCCGATGTGCAGCCGGCAACGGCCGCCCTCGATATCCCCGAAACCATCAAGGCCGCCGTGGTCACGGTGCTGGTGGTATTCGCTTTTGTTGCCGACTTCTGGCCACGCGACCTCGTGGCATTGACCGCAGCGGGCGTTCTGCTCATCAATCGCCAGATTGCTTCCAGCGATGTGCTGAAGCAGGTGGACGGCAACCTGCTGCTGCTGATCATGGGCCTGTTCGTGGTCAATGCGGCCATGGCTGCCACCGGGCTGCCGCAGATGCTGCTGGGCGACCTGCGCGCAGCCGGCATCGACCTCAGCGATCCGATGTCGCTGTTCTTCGCCAGCGCCGTGCTGAGCAACGTGGTCGGCAACAACCCCGCCGTGATGCTGCTCGTGCCCTTTCTGGAACCCGGCAACAATGCCAACGCGCTCGGTGCAGCACTGGCGCTCGGCACCGGCTTTTCCAGCAACATTATCGTGTTCGGCAGTCTCGCGGGCATCATCGTGGTCGAGCAGTCGGCCGCCCGCGGTGTCCGCATTTCGTTCGGCACGTTCATGAAGGCCGGCCTGCCGGTCTCCATTGCCTGCATGGCGCTGGCCGCAGCATGGATCGCGTGGCTCTGAAAGCCTGCTCAATACCGCGCGCGCGTGCCGGCCAGCGTTTCCGATGGCTTCTCTCCGAACCGCTCCAGATAGTAGCGCGAGAAAGCACTCAGGCCGGAGAACCCGAACGACAGCGCGACCTCGGTGACGGTCATGCCCTCGCCCCCCAGCAGAAGCCGGCTTCGCGCAGCATTCAGCCGTTCGTTCCTGATCCACGTTACCGGCGAGCAACCGAACCGGTTCTGGAAGCCGTATTGCAGCGCCCGGGTTGAAAGACCGCTGACGACCTCAAGGTCGGTCAGCGCAATGCGGCTCTCAAGATGCGCCATGATGTATTGGCATGCGAGTTCGAGCCGGCGGTCGACACCGGGCCTGACAGGCGGCTTCTCTGCCGGTGCAAACAGGCGGTCTCGCAGCAGCATGGCGCTGACCGCCCGATAGATGGTCTCGTCGATGCCCAGACTGGCCGCAGCCGCGCCATTCAGATTACAGGCATCGAGCATGCGGCAGGCGGAGCGGATCATCAGGTCCAGATTTATGCCCGCGGCTGCGAGCGGCAGCACCGTGGGGCGCTGCCAGTCAAGACGCAGAGCACCATCCCCGGTCATGGCGCGCGCCGTCTTCAGCAGTCGTCGACGATCCAGAGTTGCAGCCACGATCGAGCGGGACTCGCCGGTGCCAATTCTGTCGCCCTCAGGCGCCAGCAAGGCAGCCTCGCCCACGGCGCAGGCGATATATTCATCGTTCACGGTCGACTGGATAGGCCCACCGTCGACCGGCAGGAAAAAAGTCAGCTCGTCCGATGAAACGCGCGTTCGGATAGGCGTGTGCGCTATCGCTGAAAGTGTGAGGCCGCCGAACGTTGCGGAAACCTGCTGCGTCGCGAAGGCAGTGGCATCGCCGATCGCATCATATTCTGCACTCCAGCCGAGATTGCGCTCGACCTGATCCTGCATCTTTATGACGGATCGAACCTGTGTTTTGAATTTATTGCCGAATAATAATGGATGCAAAGTACTCTGATACTTTGAAACCATCCCGCCACCGCAAATCGCCTCCGTTGCTGTACAGCCCTGCAGATGGCAGCTTCGGGAGCCCCATTGCAGTCAGCATCGAAGCCGCGATCCCCCGCTTTGGCCTGTCCATGCTCCGCAATCAGACGGAAAGGCCGCTCCCTCAAGCCTCCGATTCAAATCGCGCAGTACGCAACAAAATACACGCCGACAGCACCGCAAGCTGAAAAGAGCGCGTTTGTCGCGTCTCCAACGAAATGTCATCGTCAGACCCAACATTGAGCTGACACTTATATATAAAAAGACACGCTGATGCAATTAGCGACTATTATCTCGGGATCAAACCAATGGCTCCCTATATACTTAGATATCAATAAAAATAGAGCCGTAAATTTGTTATTAAATAATAATTGAAATTTACTAAGTATTTTTCATATTGATATTAATTATCAAAAGCATAAAAAAGAATATTTAAAAATACATACAAAAATCGCCATCAGGCTCTGCCGCCGGAACCTGGGGCAGGAAAGCTGTACGGACGGTTTCCCGACAAACCGCCCGGATCACTCCGAGCGGTCGCACAGCCGGTTCCGGCGGCAGAACTCACGCGGTAGTCACCGGTGCAATGAATGCATACGCCACCGGCATCTCCCCCCTACCGCGCAATTCCCATTTTTCTCACAGGAGGGTTTTGACT
>DAIPYB010000162.1:0-6377 GCA_036782955.1 Pseudoxanthobacter sp.
AAGGCCGAGATTTCGACCGGCGTCGGCTTCTTCGATCACATGCTCGACCAGATTGCCCGTCACGGCCTGATCGACATCCGTCTCACCACCCGCGGCGATACTCACATCGACGATCACCATACGGTGGAGGATACCGGCATCGCGCTGGGTCAGGCCATCCGCAAGGCCATGGGCGAGCGGCGCGGCATCACGCGCTATGCCGACGTGCACCTTGCCATGGACGAGGCGCTGAGCCGGGTCGCGGTGGATATTTCCGGCCGCCCCTTCCTCGTGTTCCGCACGACTTTTCCCACCCAGAAGATCGGTACCTTCGACACCGAGCTGGTGGAGGAGTTCTTCCGCGCGCTCGCTTTCCATGCCGGCCTGACGCTGCACATCGAAACGCTTTATGGCGGCAACAGCCACCATATCGCCGAGAGCTGCTTCAAGGGCGTGGCCCGGGCGCTGAAGGCCGCGCTCGCCGTCGATCCCCGGCTGGCCGGCGCCATTCCTTCCACCAAGGGCAGCCTTGAGGGCTGACAGAGGGGCATGACCGCGTGATGCGCCGCTTCACCGTGATGGAACCGCCGCCTTCCGGCAACGCGGCGCGGGATGCCGACCGCGTGGTGTTCGTGCGCGAGGGCTTCTCGTGGATCGCGCTGTTCGTGCCGGCGTTGTGGCTCCTGTTCACCCGGCAGTGGCTGGCGCTGATCGCCTGCGTGGCGCTTGAGATCGCGCTCGGGGTGTTCGGCGCGCGCGTCAGCGACGATGCCGGCGCGGTGCTGTCGCTCGCCGTCAATATCGTCATCGCCTTCGAGGCGCCCGGCCTGCTGCGCTGGCAGCTTGCACGCCGCGGCTTCCGCGAGGTGGCGGTTCTGGAAGCGCCCGGCAGGCTGGCCGCCGAGCAGCGCTATTTTTCGGCCCGCCCCGCCGCCCCCGCGCCGGCCCGGCGCCGGGCCGTTCCCCTGCCCGAGGCCGGCGAGCCGGTTCTCGGCCTGTTTCCGCGTCCGGAGCGCCTCACATGAGCGTCGTCGCCGTCATCGATTATGGCTCGGGCAACCTGCGCTCGGCCACCAAGGCCCTTGAGCGGGCCGCGCGAGAGGCCGGCATCGCCTGCGAGATCCACCAGACCGCCGATCCCGACCTCGTCGCAGCCGCCACGCGCGTCGTGCTGCCCGGCGTCGGCGCCTTTGCCGATTGCCGCCGCGGGCTGGAAGCCGTGCCCGGCCTGCGGGAAGCGGTGAGCGAGCATGTCGAGAGGAAGGGCCGTCCCTTCCTCGGCATCTGCGTGGGCATGCAGCTGATGGCCAGCCGCGGCGTGGAATACGAGACCACCGAAGGCTTCGGCTGGATCAAGGGCGATGTCGTACCGATCCGGCCGGCCGACCCGGCGCTGAAGGTGCCGCACATGGGCTGGAACACGCTGGACGTGAAGACCGCCCATCCGCTGCTCGCCGGCATTCCCACCGGGCCGGACGGGCTGCACGCCTATTTCGTCCATTCCTATCATCTGGCGGCGGAAAACCCGGCCGAGGTGCTGGCGACCACCGGCTACGGCGGCCCCGTGACGGCCGTCGTCGGCCGCGACAACGTTGCCGGCACCCAGTTCCACCCGGAGAAGAGCCAGCGCCTCGGCCTCGCCCTTCTCGCCAATTTCCTTGCGTGGCGCCCATGATCCTGTTTCCGGCTATCGACCTCAAGGAAGGCCAGTGCGTGCGCCTGCAGCGCGGCCTGATGGAGAAGGCCACCGTCTTCAGCGACGACCCGGCGGCGCAGGCGCAGGCCTTTGCCGTTGCCGGCTTCGAGTGGCTGCACGTCGTCGACCTCGACGGCGCCTTTGCCGGCACCTCGCGCAACGGCCCGGCGGTGGAGGCCATTCTGAAGCACTGCGGCCTGCCGCTGCAGCTCGGCGGCGGCATCCGCGACCAGGCCGCCATCGAGGGCTGGCTTGAAAAGGGCGTGACCCGCGTCATTCTGGGCACCGTGGCGGTGCGCAACCCCGCGCTGGTGCGCGAGGCGGCGCGCGCCCACCCGGGCCGCATCGTCGTCGGCATCGATGCCAAGGCCGGCCGGGTCGCGGTGGAAGGCTGGGCGGAGACCTCCGACATGGCCGCCACCGATCTGGCCAGGGCGTTCGAGGATGCCGGGGTGGCGGCGATCGTCTACACCGACATCGACCGCGACGGCATGCTGCAGGGCCTCAACCTGCCGTCCACGCTGGAGCTGGCGCGGGCCGTCTCCATTCCGGTGATCGCCTCCGGCGGGCTGGCCGACATCCACGACATCGAGCGCCTGCTGGAGCCCGAAGCCGCCCTTCTGGAGGGCGCCATCGCCGGCCGCGCGCTCTATGACGGGCGGCTGGACCCGAAGGCCGCGCTTGAACTGATCTTCGCGCAGCGCGCCGCCGCGGCGCACTGAGGGAACGGCACATGCTGAAGGTTCGCGTCATCCCCTGCCTCGACGTGAAGGACGGCCGCGTCGTCAAGGGCGTGCAGTTCGTCGACCTGATCGACGCCGGCGACCCGGTGGAGGCAGCGGCGGCCTATGACGCCGCCGGGGCCGACGAACTCACCTTCCTCGACATCAACGCCAGCCACGAGGGCCGGGGCATCCTGCTCGACGTGGTGCGCCGCACCGCCGAGCGCTGCTTCATGCCGCTGACGGTGGGCGGCGGCGTGCGCACCATCGAGGATATCCGGGCCCTGCTGCTGGCAGGCGCCGACAAGGTTTCCATCAACACCGCAGCGGTGAAGAATCCGGATTTCGTGCGCGAGGCGGCCGAGAAGTTCGGCAACCAGTGCATCGTCGTCGCCATCGACGCCAAGCGCGTCTCGAAGGCGGGCGAGCCGGAGCGCTGGGAGATCTTCACCCACGGCGGCCGCACCCCGACCGGCATCGACGCGGTGGCGTTCGCCCGCCGCGTCACGGCGCTGGGGGCCGGCGAAATCCTGCTCACCTCCATGGACCGCGACGGCACCAAGATCGGCTATGATGTGGCCCTGACGCGGGCGATTTCGGATGCCGTGCCGGTGCCGGTCATCGCGTCGGGCGGCGTCGGCAATCTCGATCATCTGGTGGAGGGCATCCGCGACGGCCACGCCAGCGCGGTGCTGGCGGCCTCGATCTTCCATTTCGGCACCTACACCATCCATCAGGCCAAGGAACGGCTGGCTCAGGCCGGCCTGCCCGTGCGCCTCGACGGCTGAAGCAGGCAGAACCCCATGAGCGATACCCCGTTCACGCTGGAGACGCTGGAGGCGATCGTCGCCCGGCGCGCCGCCTCCGGCGATCCGTCGTCCTACACCGCAAAGCTGATGCGCAAGGGCATCGCCAAGATCGCGCAGAAGGTGGGCGAGGAAGCGGTGGAGACCGCCATCGCCGCCGTGCAGGGCGACCGCGATGGCCTGACGGGCGAGGTTGCGGACCTGCTCTATCACCTGACGGTCCTGCTCAACGCGGCCGATCTTCCGCTCAGCACTGTCATGGCCGAGCTTGACCGCCGCACTGCCCAGACCGGGCTTGAGGAAAAAGCCGCCCGCAAGCCGGACTGATCCGCGCGGCGCGTGCCTGCCCCCCGCGACAACGGGGAACGGTTTTTTGTTGATGGCCGGCGCACCGGCCGGCCCGGAATCGGCTAAAATGCCGCCTTCCGGGAGCCCCCCTCCGGCCGGCTGTTCAGGGTGTCGCGTCGATGGATATGAGCATGCAGCGGAATTTATCGCCCTACCGCGTGTTTTCGCAGGCGGAATGGGCCCGGTTGCGCGCCGATGCTCCGATGACGCTCACCGCCGCCGACGTGGAACGCCTGCAGGGCCTCTACGATCCCGTTTCCATGACGGAGGTCGAGCGGGTCTACCTGCCGCTGTCGCGCCTGCTGTCCTATTATGTGGAGGCGACGCAGGGGCTGCACGCCGCCACCGGCCGCTTTCTCGGCCGCAGCGAAGACAAGATCCCCTTCGTGATCGGCATCGCCGGTTCGGTCGCGGTGGGCAAGTCCACCACCGCCCGCGTGCTTCAGGCGCTGCTGGCGCGCTGGCCCACCAGCCCGCGGGTTTCGCTGGTGCCGACCGACGGCTTCCTGCTGCCCAACGCCGTGCTCGCCGCCGAAGGGCTGATGGAGCGCAAGGGCTTTCCGCAGAGCTACGACCGCCAGAAGCTGCTGGCCTTCCTGACCGACATCAAGGCCGGCCGGCGCCGCGTGGAGGCTCCGGTCTATTCCCATGTCGTCTATGACGTGGTGCCGGGCGAAGCCATCACCATCGAGCAGCCGGATATCCTCATCGTCGAGGGGCTGAACGTGCTGCAGCCCAACCGGCTGCCGAAGGATGGCAAGGCCATTCCCTTCGTTTCCGACTTCTTCGATTTCTCCATCTATATCGATGCCGACGAAAGCCTGATCCACCAGTGGTACGTGGATCGCTTCATCAGCCTCAAGGCCACCCGCTTCGGCGATCCGTCGTCCTATTTCCACCGCTACGCGGAGATTTCGGAAACGGAGACGCGGGCGCTGGCCGAGCGGCTGTGGAAGCGCATCAACCGGGTCAACCTGCGGGAAAACATCCTGCCGACCCGGCCGCGCGCCGACCTCATCCTGACCAAGGGCGAGGATCACGCCATCGCAAGCGTGGCCTTGCGCAAACTCTGATTTCCGCTGCTCAAGAGGCCTCCTTTCATGCGTGACGCGCGCTTTCGCCCGCAAACCCCGCGCGACCGGCTGATTCTGGCCGTCGACACCCCCGATGTCGCCGCCGCGCGGGCCGCCATCGAAGCCACGCGCGGCTCGGTCGGCGTGTTCAAGATCGGTCTTGAGCTGATCTATGCCGGCGGCGTGGAACTGGCGCGCGAACTGGCCGAAAGCGGCGAGAAGGTGTTTCTGGATGCCAAGCTGCTCGACATCGACAACACCATGGCCGGGGCCGTGCGCTCCGCCGTGGCGCTGGGGGTCGATCTCCTGACGCTGCACGCCTATCCGAAAGCCATGGCCGCCGCCGTGGCCGCGCGCGGATCCGCCCGGACCGCGCTGCTGGCGGTCACGGTGCTGACCTCGCTCGACGACGACGATCTGGCGGAAGCCGGCTATCGCGGCACGGTCGCCGAGCGGGTGGCGGAGCGGGCGGCGCAGGCGCGCGATGCCGGCATCGACGGCCTCGTCTGCTCGCCGCGCGAGGTGGCGGGCGTGCGCGCCATCACCGGTCCCGGCATGCTGCTGGTCACCCCCGGGGTGCGTCCGGCGGGGGCCGATGCCGGCGACCAGAAGCGCGTTGCCACGCCGGGCGAGGCCATCCGCGCCGGCGCCGACATGCTGGTGGTGGGCCGGCCGATCATGAACGCCCCCGACCGCCGGGCCGCTGCCGACGCCATCGTGGCCGAAATCGCAGCCGCGCTTGCCTGAGGACAACAGGCGCGCGCACGCGAAATCCGCGCCGCCGGCCGCCTCCCGCGCCTGCTTCCGTCCCGGCCGCGGCCTCAGCCGCGGCCGTTCTGCTTTATCAATCCTGCCGCTTACCGGCCCGCCACCACCCGCAGGACGCGCAGACGTGCTCAAAAGCGGGCGGGAATCCGCGGACAAATTTTCCAATCCGGCGCAGAGTGAGCAAAGATGTGCTTTCTTGCGCGACTCCGGATCGCTTTATTGACAATGTCGATCCAATAAATAGACATTATCCGAAATCTCATTTCGGAGGCATCGCCGTGACCGGTTTCAAGCTTCGCCCTCTCCTCACCCGCCGCACCCTGCTGGCCGCCGGCGCGGCGCTGGCACTCACCGTGGGCGCGGTCAGCCAGCCGATGACGGCGCGCGCCGCCGAGCAGCTGCTGAACGTCAGCTACGATCCGACCCGCGAGCTCTACAAAGACTATGACAAGGTCTTCGCCGAGCACTGGAAGAAGGAAACCGGCGAGGATATCGCCATCCGCGCTTCCCACGGCGGCTCGGGCGCGCAGGCCCGTGCGGTGATCGACGGCCTCAATGCCGATGTGGTGACGCTGGCGCTGCAGGCCGATATCGATGCCATCGCCAAGAAGACCGGCAAGATCCCGGCCGACTGGCGCACCCGCCTGCCCAACAACTCCTCGCCCTACACCTCCACCATCGTGTTCCTTGTGCGCAAGGGCAACCCGAAGAACATCCACGACTGGAACGACCTCATCCGCGACGACGTGCAGGTCATCACCCCCAACCCGAAGACCTCGGGCGGCGCCCGCTGGAACTATCTGGCGGCGTGGGCGTGGGCCAACAAGCATTTCAACGGCGATCAGGCCAAGGTGAAGGAATACATCACCACCCTGTTCCAGCACGTTCCGGTGCTCGATACCGGCGCGCGCGGCGCAACCACCACCTTCGTCCAGCGCGGCATCGGCGATGTTCTGCTCGCGTGGGAAAACGAGGCTTTCCTTTC
>DAIPYB010000163.1:0-6347 GCA_036782955.1 Pseudoxanthobacter sp.
TCTGCCCCCTCATGCGCCGCTTTGTTCCGGCTGCGCGATCTGCTGAAGAACCCGAACCGCCCGGCCCCGTCGGGCCGGCGCAGCCGGGTCGTCGCGGCGGCCCGCCGCTGCCTGCGCCCGCCGCGAAGCGCGCGCGACCGGACAGGCCCGTCGCTGCCTTTGCGCCCGAATCCGGGCAGCACGGGGGCAGGAATGGCCCGCCCCGCGCCCCGTTCTGCGCGGTATGTTCGAATGTTCGCGCGGCGTGCCCGGTCGGCTCCGGCGCGGCGCGCCTGTCCGATCGGCTTCAGCGCGGCGCGCGCTTGGCCAGAATGCGCTGCAGGGTGCGGCGGTGCATGTTGAGCCGGCGGGCGGTCTCCGAGACATTGCGTTCGCACAGCTCATAGACCCGCTGGATGTGCTCCCAGCGCACGCGGTCGGCCGACATCGGGTTTTCCGGCGGCGCGGCCTTGATCTGCGGATCGCGCGTCAGCGCGGCATAGATTTCATCGGCATCGGCCGGTTTGGCGAGATAATCGATGGCACCGAGCTTCACCGCCGTCACGGCGGTGGCGATGTTGCCGTAGCCGGTCAGCACCACGGTGCGGGCATCGGGGCGGCGCTCGCGCAGGTGCTCGATCACGTCCAGCCCGTTGCCGTCGCCGAGCCGCATGTCCACCACGGCAAAGGCCGGCGCTGCGGCCTCCACCCGGGCGTGCGCCTCTTCCACCGATTCCGCCACCGTGGTCAGGAAGCCGCGCTTTTCCATGGCCCGCGCCAGTCGCTGCACGAAGGCCTTGTCGTCATCGACAAGCAGCAGCGTCGGATCGGGTCCGAGCGAGGCGGCAATCTCGGCGCCGGTCAGGTCGGCCGTGTTTTCGGCCGGCGAAGGAAAGGGGGCGTTCGGCGCGGTCATGAGAATTCAGCTTCCTGCGCATTTGTGCGGGGCGGAAGGCGCGGTTGCCGCCGCCCCTGCAGTTGGGCCTTCGGTTTTATACGGTCGTTCCCGCGCCGTGGCAAAGGCACGGGAAACCGCCGCCGCACGGGCGGATATGATGCCGGTTCAGCCGGCATTGCCGCCGGCGTCCTCCGGGGCGGGGCCGGCGATGATCTCCTCGGGGTCGGCGGAACTGCGCCGCCACGCCACTGTTACCACGGCACCCCGGTCGGGCAGTTTGCGATTGGTCAGTCTCAGGCGCGCTCCGGTGCGCTCCAGCAGCGTTTTGGCAATGAAAAAGCCGAGGCCCAGTCCGCCGCGCTCGCCGTTTTCGGAGCCGCGCACCGCCTCGCCGCGGGCGTTGCCGGGCCGCGTCGTCACATAGGGCTCTCCGAGCCGCTCGATGATTTCCACCGCAAAGCCGGGGCCGTCGTCCGCCACCATGATGGAGACGGTCTCGGCATTCCATGCCGCCGTCACCTCCACCCGCTCGCTGGCGAAATCGACGGCATTCTCCACGATGTTGCCGATGCCGTAGAGGATCGCGGGATTGCGGGCGAAAACCGGCTCCAGCGACGGCTCGCCGGCGCTGACCACTACGATCTCGACCCCGAAATCGCGGTGCGGAGCCGTTACTTCCTCCAGAAGCTGCGGCAGTTCCATGCGCTCCAGCGGGCTTTCCGGGTCGGCGCCCATGGAGGCAAGGCTGCGCAGGATATCGCGGCAGCGTTCGGCCTGCGTGTGCAGCAGGCGGATATCCTCGGCCCGGCTGTCGCCGGCATCGAACTCGCCCAGAAGCTCCTTGGCCACCACGGCGATGGTCGCCAGCGGCGTGCCCAGCTTGTGGGCGGCCGCTGCCGCCAGGCCGTCGAGAGCGTTGAGGTGCTGTTCGCGCGCCAGCACCAGATCGGCCGTGGTCAGCGCCTCCGACAGCAGGCGGTTGTCCTCCGCCACGCGGAAGGCGAAAAAGCTCATGAAGGTCAGGGTGGAAACAAGCGCCACCCACAGGCCCAGCGTGTAGGGCGCGGGTATCTCGATCGCCTCGCCGCCGAACCACGGCAGCGGCATGTGCACGAACCCCAGCAGCGTCGCCGCCGCCACCACCAGAACGCCCAGCAGCAGCGTGCGCAGCGGCGGCAGCGCGGTGGCGGAGATCATCACCGGGGCGATCAGCAGGAACACGAACGGATTCTGCAGGCCCCCGGTGAGATAGAGCAACCAGGAGAGCTGCAGCACGTCATAGGCCAGCACCAGGGTGGTAGCGCGGCCGGAAAACCGCTGGCTGGCGGGATAACGCAGCCGCAGCGCGAGATTGACCCACGCCGAAAGCGCCACCAGCGCCAGGCACCAGCCCACCGGCAGCGGAAAGTGCAGCCAGAACCCGACCACCACGATGGCCGCGGTCTGACCGGCCACCGCCAGCCAGCGCACCTGCACCAGCGTGTCCAGACGCACGCTGCGCCCGGCATGGCTCGGTGAACGGTCGAGAGCCAGTGACATCGACAGGATTCTCCCCCCGGAGATACGCAAGATACCGGACAGGCAAGCAAGGCACTGCGTCAGACAGGCACGGCATCGAACAGGCACTGCAATGGACAACAGGCACTGCAGTGGTCAGGCACAGCACCAGATGCACCGGCGCCCCCCGCGCCAGCCTGTTCGCCCAGCCGACCGTTTTTGCGCCGGCATGCCCCCCGCGCACCCCCAAATGCGCAACCGGAGTGCCCGCCGGCAGCGGACGCAAGGCTCTTGTCCCCTTAAACCCTGTGCAGCGGGCAACCACAAGCGGAAAGCACCTGAGGACCGCGCCTCAGTTCGCCGGCTCCGCGTTCTGCGCCGCGGCGGGGGCTTCCGCCGCCTGCGGATCGGGTTCCGCCGGCCTTCGCCGGCAGCGCCGCAGCAGGGGCGACACCAGCGGCGCCAGCCGCCGGCCGATCCGATCGGCACGCTCCAGCGCCTTCTCGCCCCGGCCGAGTGCCTTGTCGAGCGCGGCCATGGTGCGCGGCATCACCGGATCGTCCTCGTCGAGCCAGACCTGCAGCACCTCCGCCTCCACCAGCGCCAGCCCGCCCGCCCGCAGGCGGCCGAACGGCGTCGTGACGGCAATGCCGGCGGTCTCCAGCATCCAGCGCTGGCTGGAAAGGCCGAGGCGGGCCAGCCACAGCGCCAGCGCTGGATCGCGCCGCGCCGCAGCGCGCAGGCCCCGCAGGCCCGCCTTGTAGGACGCGAGGCAGTCGAGGCGGCGCATCAGCACGTCGAACAGGCGGTCCCGCGCCGGCTCGCCGGCCATGTCGGGATCGGCGCCGGCGATGACCTGCGCGTCGATCCCGGCGAGGAACGCCTCCAGAATGGCGGGGCGGCCGGAAAAGAGCCGGCGCACATCTTCCAGCGGCAGGCCGGCGCGGGCGGCGATGCGCGTCAGCGTCACCGCATCCCACGGCCCCTCGCCCGCCAGCGCCATCAGCGCCTCGACGACGGCGCGTTTCGGATCATCCGCATCGGCCATTCCGACCCCTCCTCGTCATGGTTTCAGAGGCGGGAGAGTTCCCGCGAGCGCGTGGCGGCAGCGGCAACCGCCTATTCCATCAGCGGAAACAGGCCGCCCTGCCCGTCCGGCCCCATCAGCACGCCGAGTGCCGCCGCCGTCGTGCCGCCGGGCGAAGTCACGTTCTTGCGCAGCACCGCCGCCGGCTCGTCGGAGCGGGCCAGCAGCTCGCCGGAGCCCGAAACCGTATGGCGGGCGATGCGCATGGCGAGATCGGCCGGCAGGCCGGCCTTTTCGCCCGCCGCCGCAAGGGCTTCCGCCAGCAGGAAGACATAGGCCGGGCCGCTGCCGGAAACCGCGGTCACCGCATCGATCTGCCCCTCGTCCTCCACCCATTCCACATGGCCGACGGTGGCGAGCAGCGCGGTGGCGAGCGCGCGCGCCTCGCTGCCGGTCAGCGCATTGGCGCACAGCACCGAAACGCCGCGCCCGACCTGCGCCGGCGTGTTCGGCATGGCGCGCACCACCGGACGCAGGCCGAGCGCCCGCTCGAAGGTGGCGATGGTAGTGCCCCCGGCGATGGAAACGATCATGGTGGCCGGCGTCAGCGCGGCGACCAGATGCGGCAGCGCCTCGCCCATGCTCTGCGGCTTCACCGCCACCACCGCCACGCGGGGGGCGACGTCGGCCGGCACCACGGTTTCATGGCGCACGCCGCGCGCGGCGAGGAACGCCTTCATCGCATCGGACGGACGCGGATCGACGACCACCACGCCCTCGGCCGGCAGCCCGTTGTCCAGCCAGCCGGTCAGCATCGCCCCGCCCATCTTGCCCGCGCCGATCAGCAGCAGCGGGGTGGCCAGGGACAACGGAGAATTCGAAACAGCGCTCATGACAGCAGGGCCTTCAGGTTTCACGGGCGACGGCCGCCGCGCCTGTCGCCGGGACGCGCGGATGACCCTCTCGCCTCCATATAGACCCAAGGCGGCACGCGAACATAGACCCAACGCAGCCGCCCGCCGCCGGCCCGAAACGGAAAACGGCGGACCGCCCCCGCATGGGGAACCGGCCCGCCGTCAGATTTCAAAGGCGCCCGCGACGCCGCGCGATCAGGCTTCGCCGACGGTCTCGAACAGCGAGCTTTCCAGCGCCTCGCTGGCGCTCTTGCCGGCCCACACCACGAACTGGAAGGCCTGATAGTGCTGTTCGCACTGGTTCAGCGCGTGGGTCAGCATCGCCTCGATCTGGCCCTCGGTCGGCACCGCATCGCCCGCCAGCAGCAGCGAATAGCGGTACATGACCACGCCTTCCTGATGCCACAGGTCGAAATGGCCCATCCACATGCGCTCGTTGACCATCGCCAGCAGGCGGCAGACCTCGGCCCTGCGCACGTCCGGCACCTTCAGGTCGAACGCGCACGCCAGATGCAGCGACTCCAGTTCCTCCAACGCGGAAAACGACAGGTGATAATCGCACCAGTTGCCCTTGACCGAGACGGTGATCTCGTCGTCGCCAGAGCGCTCGAAGCTCCAATCATTCGCCAGCGCGACCGCTTCGATGTGATCGAGCGGACTGGAAGGGGTGTTGAAGTCTTCGATATCGATGAGGCTCATGAGCGTTCCTCTCGGGTTCGAGGACACGCCGGACGCCCTGTGCGCCGGCGCTCTTCAGGGCCGTGCGGCCGGCTTTCCCCGTCCGCGCTTGCCCGAAAGCCCGGGTCGCCGCGCCGCTTGCCACCGGAGGGCCGCGCTCGGCAGGCGCCGGGCCATCAGGCCCCGCAGCAGACGGCCCGAAATGCCGGACCGAACGTTACCGCGCACGAAGGCAGCGCAGGGCTGCCCGCACGGGTCTCATGAGCACCCGGCCGGCACCGGCGCGGCTTCCTCGCCTCAGCCCGAAACGGCCGCCTGAGCGGTCCGCCGGACCCGGAAAAGCAGCACCGGCCTGACGCCGCATCGGCTGCCCCGCAGACCCATGCAGGGCCCTGTCCGGCAGGCAGTCGCCATCGGCGCGGAGAGACCCGGCCGAGGGGCGCGAATCTCCAGTCACGAATGACTATAATGGCAAGGCACGCCCCATGGCGAGTGTTGCATCGCAACACCAGCGTCGAATCTTGCGCCAAAGTGGGTTCTATCGGCCTTGCCGGCGACGGCCTCAGGCCGAGGGCGCCTCGTCGGCGGCATCCGCGGCGGGCGGGGCCGGCGGCGCGATGCCGGCGGCGGCCTCCAGCACGGCCACGCGCGCTTCCAGCGCGGCCAGCGCCGCCTTCAGCGTTTCGTTCTCGGCCCGCGCCTTCACGGCCATTGCCTTTACGGCCTCGTGATCGTCGCGGGTCACGAGGTCCATGTCGGACATGAACCGTTCAGCCTGCGCGCGAAAGGCGGTTTCCACCTCGCGGCGCACACCCTGCGCGGCGGCGGCGGCATCGGTGGCGAGCCGGGCGAACTCGTCAAAAAGGCGATTTGACGTCTGGGTCATAACGTCCACTCCAATGTCCGGCGACAGTCGGGCCCGGCGGCCGCGATAAGGATCGCAAGCCGGCCCGGATGCCCCGACGGACGGCCTGTTGCTCGCATACCGGCCGCCGCAGCGCAACCTGCGTTTTCCGCCGCGCCGCCGAAAGCCGCGCGCCCGCGGCCCGGTCTCACTCCTCCGGCAGGGGAACCGGACGGCGATCCTCGCCGATGGCCACGAAGGTGAAAATCGCCTCCGTGACGCGGAACGCCTCGTCTTCCTCGCGCCGGCGGCGCCACGCTTCCACCTCGATGCGCATGGAGGTGCGCCCGGCCGAGACGACGCGGGCATAAAGGCTCACCTCGTCGCCAACGGAAACCGGCCGCAGGAAGCTCATGCCTTCCACCGCGATGGTCACGCAGCGCCCCCGCGCGCGGCGCACCGCCACGTTGCCGGCGGCAAGGTCCATCTGCGCCATCAGCCAGCCGCCGA
>DAIPYB010000164.1:0-6346 GCA_036782955.1 Pseudoxanthobacter sp.
CGGGGGCTCAGCCCCCGGCCAGCAGCGGCTCCAGAACAGCCTCAAGTCCTGCCGGAAACAGCGCCAGCCCGGCGGCTCTCATATCGTCGAGGCGCCACCAGCGCGCGTGGCAGAGGGTGCCGTCATCCTCGTGGAACGGCACGGCGTCTTCCCAATAGAAACGCTCCTCGGCAAAGCGGATCGGCACTGCGAACACGATCTCGTGGCCAAGAGCCCCTTCATGGCGATAGATCGCCTCGAAAACCTGCCACGCGCCGGTAATGGCAATGGCGGCGCCCAGTTCTTCGGCCATCTCGCGGATCAGCGTTTCCTCTCGCCGTTCGCCGAACTCCATGGTTCCACCGGGTGGACGCAGGCCGACCAGCCGGCCGGCATCGTCTGTCACATCTTCCGCCAGAAACCGCCCGTCCCGCACCGCAAGGGCGAGCGTCTTGACCCGGATATCCGCCGGCGGACGCCAGTGCGCCATCGCGCCCTCCCCTCAGCCGGCCAGGACCGGGGCCGCCACGCGCAACCGCTCGATGGCGGCATCAAGCGTGGCTTCATTCTTGGCGAAACAGAACCGGACGACATGGCGCACGCGGTCGTCGCCGGAATAGAACGCCGAAACCGGGATCGCCGCCACCTTCGCGTCCGCCACGAGGCGGCGGCAGAAGGCCTGATCGTCGTCGATGCCGAGCGGACGCAAATCCACGCAGACGAAATAGGTGCCGGCGCTGGGCAGGACGCTGAAGCCGGCAGATTTCAGGCCGGCCGAGAAATAGTCGCGCTGCTGCTGCAGGCGGGTCCGCAGGCCGGCGAAATAGCTCCCATCCTTGCCAAGCCCATAGGCGACCGCCGTCTGCAGATTGGGCGGCGTCGTGAAGGTCAGGAATTGATGCGTCTTGGCCACCGCGCGCAGCAGCGCTGGCGCCGCCGCGACAAGGCCGACTTTCCAGCCTGTGAGGGAGAAGATCTTGCCGGCCGAGCCGATCTTCACCGCCCGCTCCCGCAGGCCCGGCACCGCAAGCACGGAAACATGGCTGCGTCCGTCGAAAACGACGTGCTCCCACACCTCGTCGGCCAGCACGACGGCGGGTGTGCCGTCGATCGCGCTCGCCAGCAGGTCCAGATCCGCGCGTGGCCACACCGAGCCGGCCGGATTGTTGGGATTGTTGATGATGACGAGCGCCGTCTTGGGCCCGATGGCCGCGGCGAGATCGGCGGCAGAGAATCGCCACTCCGGCGGCGCCAGCTTGACGATTCGCGGCACGCCGCCTGCCTGCCGGATCAGCGGCAGGTAAGCGTCGTAAGCCGGCTCGAAGATCACCACCTCATCGCCCGGCGATACAAGGCCGAGGATGGAGGCAGCCAGCGCCTCCGTGGCACCTGAGGTGACAAGAACCTCGCTGTCGGGATCGACCGTGAACCCCTGATGGCCGGCATAGTGGGCCGCGATGGCGGCGCGCAGTTCCGGCGTTCCCATCATCGAGGGATATTGGTTATAGCCATCCAGCACCGCCTCGGCTGCCTTCCGGCGCACGTCCTCCGGGCCGGGATCGTCCGGAAAGCCCTGCCCGAGATTGATCGCCGAATGAACGCGGGCGAGATGCGACATCTCCTCGAAGATAGTCGTCGGCAGGTTGGCAAACAGCGGATTCACGGCGGCCCATTCCTTCTGATCGGACAGCGGCGCCGGCAGGCCCCCCGCGAGAGGGTCGGCCGACGGCGACAGCCCGCCAGCTAAGCCCGGCCGGCCCGCGCCCGCAAGGGCGCCCGCACCCCGCATAGCCCGGCCGGAAAACAAAAAAGGCGCCCGGACCAGCCGGACGCCTCTTGCCATGCTTGACAGCAAAATGCTGCTGCAATGCGTCAGCACGCAACCTGATAGGCGCGGCCATACTGGTCATAGGCTGTGCAGGTGCGCTTCGGCTCCTGCGGGGCCGTTCCGGCGCCAACCGCCGCGCCGCCCACGCCACCGATCGCCGCACCCGCCAACGCGCCGCCGGCATCGCGGGTGATCAGCGCGCCCGTCGCCGCGCCCAGACCGGCACCGAGCGCACCGCCCACGATGCCACGATTGGTCTGCTCCTGCGTGCAACCGGCCACAGCCATCGCCAGCACGGCCGCCACAACAAGCTTCTTCATCATCGGTCTTCCTCCGAAACGATCAGGCCGAAAAAATTCCCGCCGCATTTTCCTGCCGCATCTTGGCAGGCAAAAGGATGAACAGAGCGTGAATGAACGCCCTCGCCCGGCGCGGGCAAGGCGCCCGCCGCCCCCGCGCCGCGAGATCGGTCGTGGATACCTTATTCCGGCCCGACCAGCGCCAAAGTATGGCGGGCGATCATCAGTTCTTCGTTGGTGGGCACGCGAAGCACCTTCACCTTGCTGTAGGGCGAGGAAATGAGCGTCTCGTTGCGGGCATTGGCGTCCGGCTCCAGCCGGATGCCGAGATAGTTCAGCCGCTCGATGATGCGCGCCCTGATCGCCGGCGCCTTCTCGCCGATCCCGGCGGTGAAGACGAAGCCGTCGATGCCACCGGTGACCGAAATCAGCGCGCCGGCCATCATCGCCACGCGATAGACGAAATAATCCAGCGCGAACGCTGCCTTCGGGCTGGGGCTGGCCAGCAGGTCGCGGATATCGCCGGAAATGCCCGACAGCCCTTTGAGGCCGCATTCATGATAGAGCATCTCCTCCACCGCTTCCGGCGTCATGCCCTTTTCGCGGATCAGCCACAGCACGGCCCCGGCGTCGAGCTGCCCCGGCCGGGTGCCCATCGGCAGGCCGTCGAGGGTGGAAAAGCCCATGGTGCTTTCCATGCTCTTGCCATCGACGAGGGCACACATGGAACAGCCGGAACCGAGATGAGCCACGATGGTGCGGCCGCGCGCCAGTTCGTGGGCAACCTCGCGCAGGCGCTCGGAGATATATTCGTAGGAAAGGCCGTGGAAACCGTAGCGGCGCAGGCCGGCGTCATAGAGCCAGTCGGGCAGCGGCAGGTGATCGGCCACCTCGGGGTGCCCGCGGTGGAAGGCCGTGTCGAAGCAGGCCACCTGCGGCAGGTCGGGCTGGCGGCGCAGAATGGAGCGGATCGGCGCCAGATTGACGCCCTGATGCAGCGGTGCCAGCGGAACGAGGCTTTCGAGCTGCTGGATGGTTTCCGGCGTGATGAGAACCGGCGCGGAGAACAGCGCGCCGCCATGCACCACCCGGTGCCCGACGGCGCGCAGGCGCATGTCGCTGCGCGGCTTTACCCATGCGCCGACGAGGTCCTGCGCGGCTTCCACGTCCGGCACGTCCGCCGCCTCGAAACGCTCGTCGGTGACGACCTCTCCCGCCCCGGTGTGCACGATGAGATGGGGGTGCGTGCCGATGCCGGAGACGTAGCCCGACAGGGACGGCTGCAGTCCCTGCCCCACGATTTCGAAAAGCTCGAACTTGAGGCTGGAACTGCCGGCATTGATGACAAGAATGGAACCGCCCACTGAACTCTCCCCGACGCTCTGTTTCGGCACCGGCCAGAATAGACCATGAGGCCGGTGCGCAAAGAGCGGTCAGATCAATTCTGACCGCCGCCGGGCAGGCGCAGTTGTCACAGTTGCGTCAGTTCTGGCCGAACTCGGTCTTGCTGAAACCGGTCGGTACTTTGCCGGTATAATCAGTATCCGGCCCGGCACCGAACTTCCAGTCATAGAACGTGGCCATGTATTCCGGCCGGGATGCGGGTCGCAGATAGGTGGTCAGGAAACGCACCGGCACGGGCTGGGCACCGGAGGTGATCCAGATTTGCCAGTCGGCATCCTGCAGTTCGACCAGAACCTGATCGAGATGCTTGTCCTCGATCGAGCGGTCGCCAAGGTAGGTGGTGTCGACGATGAACGGGTCGTGCTGCTCCATGAAATTGGAGTAGATCACATCGGCAAGCGGCAGGCGGATATTGAACCGCTCCTGCATGTACTGCACGAAATCGTCGACCGTCCCCGTATAGTCGAGAACGGAATAGGTTTTCTGCAGGGGACGAACGAGTGTATATTGCTTTCCGTCATACCACCCCTCAAGAATGTTGCCATCGTCGAAAACGGACCGGAAATAGACCTTGTTGGGCCGCTTCAGTTTCACGGTGTGGACCACGAAGCGCTTGACGAGGTCGCCGTTCTTGTCGAGATCGAAAAAGCTGGCGGCGCGGAACGAGAAGCCCGGCTGGGCCGCGAGGAAATCCGACATCGCCGTCAGCACGGCATCGGCCTTGGCGGAATTGGCGTCGGGCGGGCTCAGCGGCGCGTCCTCGCCCTCCTGCTCCTGTGCATGGGCGGCAGACGGGATCAGCGCCGTGCCAAGGCCCGGCAACAGCACGCCGGCAACGAGGGCCGCCAGGGCGGCGCGGCGCAGGCGACGCGAAAGGCCGCGCGGTGCGGCCGGCCAGAACGAACGGGCGCCAGGCGAGCAGGCGATGGTCATCGTGGGGTCTTTCCTTATCGATGCGCCCGCGCCGCACCCGGGCGGACAGGACGGCTGCAACCGGCTTCATCTCATGCGCGGCCGGCGAATCAAGAGACCGCGCCATTGTATTTATGGCAGTAAAACCCGTGAAACGGCCTTCGCGAAAGGGCTAAAGCCGCCGGGCCTGAAAGCTGTACCGGTAATCGGGCCGCGGCAGGAGACAGCGTCCATGATCCGCATTCTGCACACGGCCGACTGGCATCTGGGCCAGACGCTGAACGGCTGGCCACGGGAGGAGGAACACCGCGCCACGCTTGCCGCGCTCACCGGGCTTGCCGGCGAACACGCTGTCGACGCCGTCATCATCGCCGGCGACGTGTTCGACGGCATGAACCCCTCGGCGGATTCGATGCGCCTGCTCTATGACACGCTGGTGGCGCTGCGCCGGGCGCGGCCGCATCTGGTGACGATCATGGTGGCCGGCAATCACGATGCGGCGGGGCGTGTCGAGGCCCCGCAGCCGCTGTTTTCCGCTCTCGGCGTCCATGCTGTCGGCGTCGTCCACCGCCGTAACGGGCTCGTCGACCTCTCCCGCCATCTGGTGCCGGTGCGCGATGCGGCCGGCGAAATCGGGGCCTATGTGCTTGCCGTGCCCTATCCCCGGGCGGCCGACCTGCCGGGTCTCGGCGAAGGCTGGCAGCAGGCCGGCAGCACCGGCTCGCCGGTGGTGCGTGCCGTGCGCCGCCTGCACGAGGAGATGATCGGCGCTGCGCGGGCGCAAATCGGCGCCGCGCCGCTGATCGTGACCGGCCATCTCAACGTCATCGGCAGCCAGCCGGATCTCGACAGCCGCAGCGCCGAACGCCGCATCCTGATCGGCGGCGAGCATGCCGTGCCGCACGATCTCTATCCGCCCGATCTTGCCTATGTCGCGCTCGGCCACCTGCACAAGCCGCATGCCGCCGGCCGGCCGGAGGTGCGCTATTCCGGCTCGCTGTTTCCGCTTTCCGTCACCGAGCGCCCCTATCGCCACGGGGTCACCCTGCTGACCCTCGATGCCGGAACGCGCACGATCGAGCACCTGCCCCTGCCGCGCCCGGTCGCCCATCTGCGCGTGCCGGAGAAAGGGGCGCTGGCGCCTGCCGAGGCCGAGGCCGCGCTTGTCGCCGCCGCCGCACCGGAGGGCACGGCGCGCAGCCGCTGGCCTTTCGTGCAGGTGGTGGTGGCGGCGGATGGCCCGGTCAGCGGCATCAAAGCCGATCTGGAGCGCGCCGCCGAGCCGCTCAGCCTGCGGCTGGTCGATGTCAGCTTCGTGCGCCGGCAGGCTGCGACGGAAGCCGGCGATGGGCCACTGTCGCCGCAACGGCTGGCGGAATGCGACCCGGCCGATCTGTTCGCCCGCGCGTTCGAGGCCACCCACGGCGTTGCCCCCGGCGAGGACCATCTCGCCGCCTTCCACCAGATTCTCGACCGGGAGGTGTGAGCGATGCGTCTTCTCGCCGTGCGTGGCCGCAATCTGGCCAGTCTTGCCGAACCGTTTGCCGTGGATTTCGCCACCGGGCCGCTGGCGGATGCCGGGCTGTTCGCCATCACCGGCGAAACCGGCGCCGGCAAATCCACGCTGCTCGATGCAATTTGCCTCGCGCTCTACGGCGCCTTTCCCCGCCTTACCGCTGGCGATGCACAGGAGAGCATCGCCGACACATCCGGCGAACTGACGCGGGCCGACCGACCCCAGTCGATCCTGCGCCGGGGAGCATCGGAGGGCTTTGCCGAGGTCGATTTCACCGGGCTTGACGGCGGCGACTGGCGCGTGCGCTGGGCCATCCGCCGGGCGCGCGGCAAGGCCAGCGGCCGGCTGCAGAACGCCGAGCACACTCACATGACGGTTGGCGCCGGCGAAGCGCAGGCCGCGCTTTCC
>DAIPYB010000165.1:0-6266 GCA_036782955.1 Pseudoxanthobacter sp.
TAACTGGCCCGCCTTGCCGACAATCCGAAGGTGGCGGCCAACATCTCAATGATGCCGCATCCGTACAGCCGCGCCGATGCCGAGGCATGGATCGCGCGCTGTGGCGGGCTTGGCGCCGGCGAGGCGGCCTTTCTCCTGCGCGATTCCGCTGGCCGGCTGGTCGGTGGCGCGGGCGCGGCGCGGCAGGAAGACAGCGCGGAGCCGGAAATCGGCTGCTGGATCGGCGAGCCGTTCTGGGGCTGCGGGCTTGGCACCGAAGCCGCGCAGGGGCTGATCGATCACCTGTTTCTTGTCCACAGCCCTGTCGCGGTGTGGGCGGCATGCCGGGTGCGCAATGCGGCGGCGCGGCGCGTCATCGAGAAGTGCGGCTTCCAGTGGGCCGGTACAGGGCTGAAGCAGTCGCTGGCGCTGGGCGGCATGATGGCGGTCGAACGCTACCGGCTGGAGCGCCGTTCGTGGGTGGCCATCAAGGCGTGGGCTGGCGGCGGTCTCGCTCATGGCCCCGGCGAGGCGCGGCCGTGACGGTCGGCGGCACAGGACCGGCGCCGGACTGGCAGGCAGACGTCATCGCCACGGCGCGCCTCAGGCTGCGTCCGCCGGCGGTGGTGGACGTGGCGGCGCTGTTCGAGGCAATCGACGACGTTGCCATCGTGCGCATGCTGGCACGGGTGCCGTGGCCCTATGAGCGCGATGATGCGGCGGCATGGGTTGCGGCGGCGCAGGCCGATCATGTGGCCCGCCGTGGTTTTCACCGGGTGGTGGAGGATGCCGCCGGTCTGTGCGGCGTGCTGAGCCTGTCGTTTTCGCCGGTCAGCCTGTTCGAGCCCGCGCCCGAGCTTGGCTACTGGATCGCCCGCAACCGCTGGGGGCGGGGCTATGCCAGCGAGGCGGGTCGTTCGTTCCTTGCCTTTGCCTTCGGTTCGCTGGGGGTGAAGGCGGTGCGCAGCGGCGCGTTTCATGATAATCCAGCCTCGCTGCGCGTTCAGGCGCGGCTGGGCTTCGAGGTCGTCGGCCAGTCCGGCGTGTTCTGCCTTGCGCGCGGGGCCAAGGTCGCGCATATCGACACCATGCTGACGCGGGCGCGGCTTGAAGAGATCGGCCTGCTGCCGGCCTGAAAGGCACCCGCGGCGCTGCTTGCAAAAGTCTGAAGACCCATGAAATTTCTCGATCAGGCCAAGGTTTACATTCGCTCCGGCGACGGCGGCGCCGGGTGCGTGTCGTTCCGCCGCGAGAAGTTCATCGAGTTCGGCGGGCCCGATGGCGGCGACGGCGGACGCGGCGGCGATGTGTGGGTGGAGTGCGTCGACGGCCTCAACACCCTGATCGACTATCGCTACCAGCAGCATTTCCGCGCCCAGACCGGCGTGCACGGCATGGGCCGCAACCGCTCCGGCGCCAAGGGGCAGGATGTGGTGCTGCGGGTGCCGGCGGGCACGCAGATCTTCGAGGACGACAACGAGACGCTCATTGCCGACCTGACGCGGGTCGGCGAGCGGGTGTGTCTGGCCCGCGGCGGCAACGGCGGCTTCGGCAACGCGCATTTCAAGACGTCCACCAATCAGGCGCCACGCCGGGCCAATCCCGGTCTTGAGGGCGAGGAGAAGTGGATCTGGCTGCGGCTGAAGCTGATCGCCGAGGCCGGCCTCGTGGGCCTGCCCAACGCCGGCAAGTCCACCTTCCTTGCCGCCGTTACGGCCGCCAAGCCGAAGATCGCCGATTATCCCTTCACCACGCTGCATCCGAACCTCGGCGTGGTGCGTGTTGACAGCCATGAATTCGTGATGGCCGACATTCCCGGCCTGATCGAGGGGGCGAGCGAGGGCGTGGGCCTTGGCCACCGCTTCCTCGGCCATGTGGAGCGCTGCCGGGTGCTGCTGCATCTGGTGGACGGCACACAGGAGGATGTCGCGGAGGCTTATCGTGTTGTCCGCGAGGAATTGTCCGCCTATGGCGGCGGACTGGACGAGAAGCCGGAAATCGTGGCGCTGACCAAGACCGATGCGCTCAGCGACGAGTTGCGTGCGGAGAAGCTGGCTGAGCTCGGCGCCGTCTGCGGGCGTCGGCCCCTGGCGGTATCGGCGCTCAGCAGGGCAGGCGTGGAGCAGGCGCTGCGCGCGCTGTGGCGTACCATCGACGGCAGCCGCGGGGGTGGCGATATGAACACCATTCCGGCCCCGGAGGATGAGCCGTGGCGTCCCTGAACCCTGTCGCGGCCGACCGGCGGGTCGGCGCGGCGCGCCGTCTCGTGGTCAAGGTCGGTTCGGCGCTTCTGGTGGAGAACGGCGGCGGCTCCGGGCGGTTGCGGGCGGAGTGGCTGGCCAGCCTTGCCGATGATATCGCGGCGCTGACGCGTGGTGGCACCGAGGTGATCGTGGTCTCCTCCGGCGCCATTGCGCTGGGGCGCGGCGTGCTGAAGCTGCCGCGCGGCGCGCTGAAGCTGGAGCAGGCGCAGGCGGCGGCCTCCGTCGGCCAGATCGCGCTGGCCCGAGCGTGGAGCGAGGCGCTGGCGCAGCGCGGACTGGTGGCCGCGCAGGTACTGCTGACGCTGGGCGACACCGAGGAGCGGCGGCGCTACCTGAACGCCCGCAGCACGCTCGCCACCCTTCTGCGGCTGGGAGCGGTTCCGGTCATCAACGAAAATGATGCGGTTGCCACCAGCGAGATCCGCTATGGCGACAATGACCGTCTCGCTGCCCGCGTCGCCACCATGGCCAGTGCCGACCTTCTGGTGCTGCTGTCCGATATCGACGGGCTTTACACCGCTCCGCCGGCGCATGATCCCTCCGCCCGGCACATTCCGGTGGTTGAGCGGATCACCCCGGAGATCGAGGCAATGGCCGGCGCCGCCGCTTCGGAATTCTCGCGCGGGGGCATGAAGACCAAGATCGATGCCGCGAAGATCGCGGTTTCCGCCGGCACGGCGATGGTCATCGCCTCCGGCAAGACGCTGGCGCCGCTGTCGGCCATCGACCGGGGTGCGCGCTTCACGTGGTTCGATGCCCATGCGACGCCGACGCAGGCGCGCAAGACATGGATCGCCGGTTCGCTCGATCCCCACGGCACGCTGACTGTCGATGCCGGGGCGGTTTCGGCGCTGGCGGCCGGGCGCAGCCTGTTGCCGGCCGGCGTTGTGGCGGTGGAGGGCAGTTTCGGCCGGGGCGATGCCGTGCGGGTGGTTTCGGAGACCGGCCGGGAGGTCGGGCGCGGGCTGGTGGCCTACGACGCCGACGAAGCCCAGCGCATCATGCGCCATTCGAGCCACGAGATCGCACAGTTGCTGGGCTTTGCCGGCCGGGCGGAAATGATCCACCGCGACGATCTTGCCCTCGACGACGTGGCGCTTGCCGCGCTGAGCACGGCGGCGGCGCTGGATATCTGATTTTCTAGGGAGATGCTCCGATGCTGACCGATTCCGCCCCCCGCGCTGCGGCTGCCGGTGAAGCCGCCGCCGACCTGCCGGCGCTGATGGACGGGATCGGGCGTCGGGCCCGCGCCGCCGCCCGCGTGCTGGCGCTGGCGCCCGATGCCGCCAAGGCGGCGGCTCTCACGGCGATGGCGGCCCGGGTGCGGGCCGGGGCGGCTGACATTCTGGCGGCCAATGCCGCCGATGTCGCCGCCATGAAGGTGCACGGCCAGATCGCTTCGTTCATCGATCGCGGCACGCTCGATGCCGCCCGCCTCGAAGCCATCGCGGCCGCTCTGGAAGCCATCGCCACGCTGCCCGATCCGGTCGGCACCGTGATGACCGGGTGGGATCGGCCGAACGGCCTCAGGATCGAGCGCGTGCGCACGCCTCTCGGCGTGATCGGCGTGATCTATGAAAGCCGGCCCAACGTGACGGCGGATGCCGCCGGCCTGTGCCTGCGAGCCGGCAATGCGGTAATCCTGCGCGGCGGTTCGGATGTGCTGGCGACCGCGCGCGCCATCCATGCCTGCCTCGTCCGGGGCCTTGAGGATGCCGGCCTGCCGGCCGATGCGGTGCAGCTGGTGCCGGTGGCCGATCGGGCCGCCGTGGGGCTGATGCTGCAAGGCCTGAACGGCACGGTCGATGTCATCGTGCCGCGCGGCGGCAAGAGCCTGGTGGCGCGGGTGCAGGCGGAGGCGCGCGTGCCGGTATTCGCTCACCTCGAAGGTATCTGCCATGTCTTCGTCGACAAGGCGGCGGATCTCGACATGGCGAAGGCTATCGTCGTCAACGCCAAGATGCGGCGCACCGGCATCTGCGGCGCGGCCGAGACGCTGCTGGTGGATCGCGCGGTGGCGGCCACCCATCTGGTGCCGCTTCTGCAGGCGCTGGTGGCGGCCGGCTGCCGCATCCGCGGTGATGCCGCCGTCTGCGCCGCCTTCCCCGCGGCCGAGCCGGCCGGCGAGGAGGACTGGTCCACCGAATATCTCGACGCGGTGATTTCCGTTGCCGTCGTGGATGGGCTCGATGCCGCCATCGCCCATATCGAGCACTATGGTTCGCACCATACCGATGCCATCGTGACCGCCGATCAGGCCGCCGCCGACCGCTTCCAGCGCGAGGTGGATTCCGCGATCGTGCTGCACAACGCTTCCACCCAGTTTGCCGACGGCGGCGAGTTCGGCATGGGCGCCGAGATCGGCATCGCCACCGGCCGCATGCACGCGCGCGGGCCGGTGGGCGTGGAGCAGCTGACCAGCTTCAAGTACCGTGTCCACGGCACCGGGCAGACCCGGGCCTGAACGCCACGCGGGAGCACCATGGCCGATCCGCGACCAGCCCCCGCCCGCAATCCGCCGCCCGCCTTCGCCGGTGCGCGGATCGGCCTCTATGGCGGCTCGTTCAATCCGCCCCACGGCGGCCACCGCCATGTTGCCGGCACGGCGCTGCGACGGCTGGGCCTGCAACGCGTGTGGTGGCTGGTAACGCCGGGAAATCCGCTGAAGCAGCCTAGCGAGACGGCGCCGGTGGCCGGCCGCCGCGCAGCCGTTGCCGGCCTCGTCGGGGGGGGAACGGGCATGGCCGTCACCGATTTCGAGGCGGCGCGCGGATTCCGCTATTCGGTCGAGACCGTGCGCTTCCTGCTCCGGCGCTATCCGGGCGTTCGTTTCGTGTGGATCATGGGGGCCGACAGTCTGGCCGGCCTGCATCGCTGGCGCGACTGGCGCGCCCTGATGCACAGCGTGCCGGTGGCGGTGGTCGACCGGCCCGGCGCCACCCGCGCCGCGCTGGCCTCGCCGGCGGCCCGCGCCTTTGCCCGCAACCGCGTTCCCGAGGCCATGGCCATGAGCCTTCCCGACCGGACCGCGCCGGCATGGTGCTTCCTGCACGGACCGCTCGATGCTTCCTCCTCCACCGCGCTCAGGGCTGCCGCCGAAGGAGCGCGGGTCTGAGCCGTACCGCCCCGGCCGGGGGGCAGGGCGATCCGCCCGCCGCGGCCGCCGATTGTTCCCTGTCTCTTGCGAGGATGTCATGACTGCAAGCCCGTCCGCCGGTTCCCGGCCCGACAACGCCATCGGTCCGGAGGAAGCGCTGATCTACACCATGGTCAGCGTCGCTGCCGTGGACCGCGACATGGCCGACATAGAGCTCGGCACCATCGGCGATCTGGTCACCGGGCTGCCGGTGTTCGCGCACTATGACAGCGAGGGCCTGCTCGAGACTGCGCGCGACTGCGGCGAAATCCTGCGCGGCGAAAACGGGCTGAGCCTCGTGCTGTCGGTAATCCGCGATGCACTGACGCCGGCGTTGCGGGAAACCGCCTATGCGCTGGCGGTGGAAGTGGCCGCCGTCGATCTCGATGTCGGGCAGGAGGAACTGCGATTCCTCGAGCTGCTGCGCGATCGCCTTGGCCTCGATCCGCTTGTAAGCGCTGCCATCGAGCGTTCGGCGCGCGTGCGCTTCCGCATCCTGTGATCGGTGCGACTTTCGGCTGATGCATCCGGTTGTCGCACCCTTTGTGCGCGGCGCGGCGCAGACTTGTAAACTTTCGTAGCATATTTGCTGCGGTGCAGCGTGCAGAGTGCCGGTTATCGGCACTCTGTCTGGCTGAATCTCGATAAAAGCCCTCAACTTTCGTATGAGATCGTGTTGCGGCGCCCACTTTGGCGCAACAGAATTTCACTTCCTTTGTAAAATTGTTAATGCTTGCTAACATGCAGTTAGCAGCTTCAATCCTTGTGCCGGGGGGTTCCATTTGCAAAACCACCCCCGATTTGGGCGCTCCGCCGTCCCGGCAAAGCGTCTGCGCTCCCGTTGCGCGAGATCAGGTGACCGGCCATGAGAGACATCCTCGAACAGC
>DAIPYB010000166.1:0-6222 GCA_036782955.1 Pseudoxanthobacter sp.
GCAAGGTCATGTTCGAAGCGGCCGGCAGGTGAGGAGCCCCGGCGCCGGGGCGGGTGCCTTTGGGGCGCGGCTGCCGTGTTGTGGTGGCCGCTCTCGCTTGTCCGGTGTGTCGCGGGAGACTGGCCTCAGGCGGGGTGGGAGAGGGCGGTGGCAATTTCGGCGGCGAGGCGGGCGTTGTTGCGGATGAGGGCGATGTTGGCCTTCAGGCTGGCGCCGCCGGTGCGTTCGTTGATGTGGGCCAGCAGGAAAGGCGTCAGTTCCTTGCCGGCAATGCCGCGGGCCTGCGCGTCGGCCACCGCCTCACGGATGATGGCTTCGATCGCGCCGGCCGGCATGGCGTCGGCCTCCGGCAGCGGATTGGTGATGAGCAGGCCGGCCGAAAGATCCAGAGCCTTCTGCGCGGCAATGACCGCGGCGATTTCCGCCGGGGTGTCGAAGCGGGCATCGACGGCGGAGCCGCTTTCACGGGCGAAGAAGGCCGGGAAGGCATCGCTGCGGTAGCCGATGACCGGCACGCCGCGCGTTTCCAGATATTCTAGTGTCTTGGGAATATCGAGGATCGATTTTGCTCCGGCGCAGACCACGCTGACGGGCGTGCGGCCCAGTTCCTCAAGGTCGGCGGAAATGTCGAAGGTGTCTTCGGCGCCGCGATGCACGCCGCCGATGCCGCCGGTGGCGAACAGCGCGATGCCGGCTTGCGCGGCGATCAGCATGGTGGCGGCAACGGTGGTGCCGGCGGTGGCGCGCCGCACGGCCAGCACGGCCAGATCGCGGCGCGATGCCTTGGCGACGTCGGTGGCCGAGCCCAGCCGGTCCAGATCGTCCGTCGTCAGGCCAACGCGGATGCGCCCGTCGATGAGTGCGATGGTGGCGGGTATCGCGCCCGCGGCGCGCACGATGCCTTCCACCTCGAGTGCCGTTTCCACGTTGGCGGGATAGGGCATGCCATGGCTGATGATGGTGGATTCCAGCGCCACCACCGGCCCTCCGGCGGCAAGCGTGTCGGCGACTTCCGGGGCAATCTCAAGCCACGGGTGGCGGGCGGGAACGGCGGCGGACGGCATGGGGTGAACCTTTCAGAACCTGCGAATATCGGACATCCGGCCCGTCTCACGGACTGATGAGGGCCGGGGAAAGGGCGGGGGGAATGCTGGCAGGCGAGCCGACGGTGCGTGCGGCGGTCTCCATGCCGCGCCGGACCGCTTCGTCGGTCGCAAAGCCGCTGGCGAGCGCGGCCAGTGAGACGGCGACCAGCGTGTCGCCAGCCCCGGTCACGTCCACCACCTCGGCGGGAACGGCCGGCAGGTGCCGCTGGCCGGCTTCGTCGCCGACCCACGCACCAGCGGCCCCACAGGTGAGCACCACGGTGTCGGCGCCGCGGCCGCGCAGTTGCGCGAGTGCCGCTGCCGGCTCCGTCGTACTCGTCAGGGCGCGGGCTTCGTCCGCATTGAGGAACAGGACGTCGATGCCGGACAGGTCCTGCGGAAAGCGCGCGGACTTGGCAACCGAGACCGCATCCATCGCCAGCCGGAAGCGGCTGGCCGCCCGGCGCCGGGCAATGAGCGCGGCAACCGTTTCGGCCGGCAGGTTGGTTTCGGCAAACACCCAGCCTGCCCGCGCCAGCGCCGGGGCGAGGCGATCCAGATCGGCCGGGGTGAGGGCGGAGAAGATCTCCATGTCGGCAAGACCGGCGACGAGGTGGCCTGCTGGCGTCAGCACGGCGACATATTCCGCGGTGCGGGCGCCGGTCGCCACCAGCGTGCGACTGGTGCCGACGCCGGCGGCCTTCAGCCCTTCCAGAATGGCGCGGCCGGCTTCGTCGTCGCCGACGATGGTGGCGAGTTCGGTGGGAATGCCGAGCCGGGCCAGCACTTCCGCCACGTTGCGGCCGACGCCGCCAAAGCTGCGGGCACTGGTGACCGGGTTGGACGAGCCGGCCACGAGATCGCCCTCAAGGCGATATTTGCGGTCCTGAACCGCGCCGCCCACGACGAGAACCGCCGGGCGGGGCGCACGCACATAGGCCCGCCCCAGCAGGTGGCCCTTGCGCACGAGCTGGGCGATATAGGTGGCAACCGTCGAGCGACCCAGCCCCAGCGCGTCGGCCAGTGCCTGCTGCGAGATGAAGGGATCGCCGTCGATGCGCGCCAGAATGGCGCGTTCCTGCTCGTTGAGATCGTGCATGTATGTCGCCTCATGCGGTCCTCAACAATTATCTTATTGCATCAACATTTGTCCAGATGCCGTCAGCCGGCGGATGCCGGGCTTTCCTGTTGCGGGCCGGCCAGCATCAGAAACCCTATGCCGAGCGCCATGAAGGCGGTGGCTGCGGCCAGTGCGCCGGCATAGCTGCCGGTGAGGGCGGCGATATAGCCGGCAATCGCGGGCGCGATGATCTGGGCAGCGCCGTAGCTCAGCGTCATGCGGGCCATGGCGCGGGCCGGATTGGCGGGAAAGCAGCGCCCGACAATGGCGAGCGTGAGGCTGACGATGCCCACGAAGGTGGCGCCATAGAGCACCGCGCCGGTCAGGGCGGCGACCGGGCTGTCGCTCATCATGGCGAGCGCGAACGAGGCGATCTGCACCAGATAGCACAGCACCAGTGCGCGGATGCCACCGAGGGCGCCAGCTACCCGGTCCCACAGGAATGTTGAGGGCAGGGCCGCCAGCCCGACCATCACCCACACCCAGCCGCCGCGGCCGGCAAACAGCGGCAGGTGCTCCACGATCGCCACGAGAAAGGTGGCGCTGATGACATAGCCGAATCCGGCGCAGAAATAGGCGGCCACCATCAGCACCATCCAGCGGCGGGGTGGCGGCGGCGGGGCGGGAATGGCGCCGTGGCGGGTGGATGCAACGGCCGGTGCCGGCATCCACAACCACGCCGGAAGGAAGAAGCAGAGCCCGATCGCGCCCAGAACGAGCCAGAGGCCGTTCCAAGCCAGCCACCCGGCGAGCGGCGCCACCGCCAGCCCGGAGATGATGATGCCAAGGCCCATGCCGGCGAAGTGCAACCCCAGTTCCGGGCGCAGCCGTTCGCGGATCAGCCAGTTCAGCACAAGCCCGGAGGCCAGCAGCAGGCCTGCGGTGGAGGAAAAGCCGGACAGGAAGCGCAGCGCTGCCCACAGCCTCACATCGCTCGTCAGCCCCATGGCCAGCGTCGTCAGGGCGGCGATCACCAGCCCGGCGCGGTAGAGCACGAATTTGGCGGACAGGCTGTGGATGCGGGCGGCGACCAGCGCGCCGCTGAGATAGCCCGCGTAATTGAAGGTCGCGAGCCATCCGCCGCCGACGGCGGAAAGGCCCGCCTCGTGCTGCATGACCGGCAGCATCGGCGTGTAGGCGAAGCGGGCCAGCCCGACCGTCAGCACCAGTGCCGACATGCCGGCGATGACGACCCGACGGTGATCGGCTCGCGCGGGCAGAAGGCGGAGGCCGGGTGCACGTTTCATGGTGCAAATCTCATGGGGCGCGTCTCATTGGGGGGGCACGTCTCGCAGCGGTTCCGGGTGACGGTAGCCGGGCGCACTTTAAAATTATTGTGCGACCGCGTGCAGCCTAGAACGGCATGTGCGTTGCTGTCTGTCGAAGGCATGACTAGATTTGTCGATGACAGGACAGCTTTGACGGAGAGGCAGGGGCTGGATGCGTGTGGCCGACGAATGGACGCCCGTGGCAGTGCCGGAGATGGCGCGGCTTCCCGGTGCTGTCTACCTGCGCGCGCAGGCGTTGCCGGCCGGGCATCGCTTTCCGCCCCACACTCATGACTGGAACCAGCTCGTCTATGCCACGTCGGGTGTTCTGGTGGTGACGGTCGGCGACAACTGGTTCTGCATCACCCCGCGGCAGGCCATCTGGGTGCCCGCCGGCACGCTGCATTCCACCGGTGCGCTGCAGGGTGCGGCGTTCCGCAATCTCTATGTGGAGTGCCGGCCCGGCCTGCCAGCCGATTGCCGGATGCTCGCGGTCTCGCCGCTGCTGGCGGCCCTCATCATGGAATTGCAGCGCGCGGGCGACATTGCGGCATCCGGCCAGCCGGAGGATGCCGCCTATCTTAACCGCGTCGATACGCTGATCCTCGATCAGTTGCAGCGCCAGCCGCGGCAGGATTTTCATCTGCCATGGCCGCGCAGCGCGCGACTGCGCCAGATCTGTGCCGCGCTCTACGACGACCCGGCCGATCCGCGCACGATGGCCGAATGGGGCACGGCGCTGGGGGCCTCCGCCCGCACCCTGAGCCGGCATTTCGAGGCTGAACTCGGCCTGCCGCTGCGGCTCTGGCGCGGCCGGCTGCGTCTGTTCCGCGCGCTGGAGTGGCTGACCGCAGGTCGTCCTGTCACGGCGATCGCGCTTGATCTCGGCTATGCCTCGCCATCGGCGTTTTCCTACATGTTCCATCAGGCGATGGGGCTGTCGCCGGTGGCGTGGCGGCTCGCGCAAGGGGGCGCTCCCGCAGCTTCCGGCGCTGTGGTCAGCGCGGTGCGCGCGGGTTTCGATTGACTTTTGCGCCCGTTGGCTGGAGCAATCGGGCGCGTTTTCCGGCTGTGGACGCGGGGTGTTGGGGGGGACATCCCGGCGGGCCGCCGGACGGAAAGGTTGAAAGGGTGCCTGTCGCCGCCTGCCCGGAGGGAAGGGGTGGGGGTGGGCGCCGGCCGGCAGCCCTCCCGCGGGGGAGGCCCGGCAGAAAGGGATTGCGCGACCGTGAATGAACACCCTGCCGCCAGCCGCCTTGCCGGCGCCGCCGCGTTGCCGGCCGGCCGGCCGGCCCTGACGCTGGTTCTGCCCACCTTCAACGAAAGCGGCAATCTGGCCGAGGCAATCGCGCGCGTCGGCCGCGTGCTGGCGGATATCGACTGGGAAATCATTGTCGTCGATGACGATTCGCCGGACGGCACGGCCGCACTGGCGAAATCCATCGCGGCCACGAATCCTCGCGTGCGCTGCATTCGCCGCGTCGGCCGGCGCGGTCTTTCCGGCGCGTGTATCGAAGGCATGCTGGCCAGCGCGGCCCCGGTGGTCGCGGTCATGGACGCCGATCTGCAGCACGACGAGGTGCTGTTGCCGCAGATGTATGCGCTGGTGGCCGGCGGCGAGGCCGACGTGGCGGTCGGCAGCCGCTTCGTGGCGGGGTCGCACGTGAAGGGCCTGTCGCGCCTGCGCGAGTTCGCCTCCACGGTCGCCAACGAAACCGCCCGGCGAATGCTGGGCGTGGGCCTTGCCGATCCGATGAGCGGCTTCTTCATGCTGCGCCGGGAAATCGTGGAACTGGCCGCGCCGAAGCTTGCCAATCAGGGTTTCAAGATCCTGCTCGATATCCTGTCCGTCAGTCCGCGCACGTTGCGGGTGCGCGAACTGCCGTTCACCTTCCGCGACCGCGTGGCCGGCGAAAGCAAGCTCGACAGCCTTGTCATGCTGGAATTTCTCGGGCTGCTCGTCTCTCGCTTCCTGGGCGGTGCGCTGCCGGTCCGCTTCCTCATGTTCGGCCTTGTCGGGCTGACGGGCGTGCTGGTGCATCTGGTGGCGCTGCGCATCGGCATCACCGCCGGTCGGATGCCGTTCGATCAGGCCCAGCTTGCTGCGACTTTCGTGGCGATGACATGGAATTTCTTCCTCAATAACGGCCTGACCTACCGCGACCGCCGGCTGAAGGGGTTCTGGCCGCTGGCGCGCGGGCTCGTCACTTTCTATGTGGTGTGCTCGGTCGGCGTGGTCGGCAATGTCGGCGTGGCCGGCTGGCTCAACAGCCTCGACCAGATGTGGTGGGTTGCCGGCACGGCCGGCGCGCTGGTGGGCGCGGTGTGGAACTTTTCCGCCACAGCCATGCTGACCTGGCGGGTGCGCTGACCAGCCCGGCCGGTCTGGCCACTGGTCATTTGCCCGCCGATGCGGCAAACGGGGCGGCGAAGCGGCGCGCCCCGGCGCCGGGGTGAAGGAGAAACCGGCGTGGCAGGGCTTGCAGCAGGCGGTGCACGACAGGGTGGACAGTGCGGCGGCCGTCTTGCGAGGCTGGGCGAACTGATCCTCAGCCCCGCGGGGCTGGTCATCATCGTCGGCGCGCTCACGCTTCTGCGCCTGTGGCTTGCTGCCGTTACGCCGCCCACCGAGGACGAGGCCTATTATCGTCTGTGGGGGCTTTTCCCGGCATGGGGCTTTCTCGACCACCCGCCGATGGTCGGCTGGTGGATGGCCGCCGGCATGGCGCTGGCCGGCGACACGCTCCTG
>DAIPYB010000167.1:0-2091 GCA_036782955.1 Pseudoxanthobacter sp.
GACATCGCTGACCGGGTGACCGCGCAATTGCGACCGTGGCCGCCCGAACAACCGCTCTGCCGCCCGGTTGACGGTGACGATGGCGCGAGCGCCATCCACGACGACCACGGCATCGGGCAGCGCATCCAGCACAAGGGCCGCCTCGTCCGGCGTCGCCGCCGGCGGTGTCGGAGCCGGCTGCGGCACGACCGCATCCGGTGCCATGACAGCGCCGTCGGTTGCGGCCTCGCGCGGCTGCAGCACCATCAGCAAAGCCCGTGCCGAGCCCCACGGCACGGCGTGCATGCGGGCTTCCACCGCCACCGCACTGCCATCGGCGCGACGCACTTTCAGCATGCGGACACCCGCACCGCCGGGCTCATCGACGAAAAGGCTCGCCAGCCCGCCGGCCGCCTCGAACGAAGCCAGATCGGGCTGCCCCACCAACCGCAGGGCAGCCACATTGAGGTAGAGAACCTGATTGTTGCGGCACACCAGCAGGCCAATCGGCAACCGGTCCAGAATCCGCGTCTCCGGTCCCTCGCCTTCCGCGGCCGATACGGTCGGCCGCGAAGAGGGCGGTGTGGCACCCCTCTCCTCCACGCCGGCGGGCGTGTTCGGCAACGGCTGGTCATCGCCCTCGAACCGCGCACCCAGTGCCGCCGCGATCAGCCGGAAGGCCTCCCACTCGGGGCGCGACAGCCGACCGATATCCTCCTCCGGCGCGACGCCTTCTTCGCCTCCCCGGCTCAGCGCCAGCGCGGCTGCTCCCGGTGCAGCCTCCAGAACGGCCCGACCGAGCCCGACGGGGCCGGAATCCGGTGCGCCGGCATCGGCGGAGCCGGCAGGTGCAGCCGCAGCGTCGTCTTGTGCCTTGCTTTCGTCCGGGGTCTCCCGGGACGGAAGAACGGGGGTGTCGTCGCCGGAGCGCATCCAGCCCGGAAGCGCCACCGGCTCGCCGCCGGGCAGGCCCGGCAGCGGATCGTCCGGCCCGAACAGATCGGGCGGCACGGCCTCGGGTACCTCAACGGGCTCGGCCCGCGTCCATTCCGGCCGCTGCGCGGTGAACGCCTCATCAGCAGAGGTTTCGTCGGCTTTCGCCGCGGCGCGAGGCAACGGCTTGCCGGAAGCGGTCCCGGCGGCCGGCGCCGCCTGCGGCGATACCGGGGGAGACGCCTGCACGGACGGGAAGCTCGCGGCGGCGGCGACCGGGCCCTTCTCCTCGCCGGCATCCGTTCCGGCTGTCGTCTTCTGCCCGGCGCTGACGATCTCGGCCGCGCGGTTCACCGGGGAAGACGGTTCTTCCACCGCACCGGCTCTCATCCAGAACGGACGCGGATCGGGCTGTTCGCCATCCGCGGCAAGAGGCTCCGGAGCGGCACTGGCGGACGGGGCGGAGGAAATGATGGGAGGGGTCGGTGCAGGGGCACTTTCCGCAACGGCGCCTCCCGGCAAGTCAGCGGCCGCGGCCTCCCCGCTCAGGGCTGGCGCCGGGCTTGCAGCGTCGACAGTCGCGGCTCCGCCCTCCTCCACCGGCGGGGCAAGCGCCGGCAACGGGGCGGGCGCAGAAACGGGCTCGGAAATGTCCGGCACTTGTTTCGCTGTATCGGCTGCGCCTTGTTCTCCCCGGTCCGCTTCGGCACCGCGCGCGGCACCCCCGGCTCCTGCAATCGGCGCCGGCGGGTCTTCAACCTCGCCTGCCTGCACGACGTCCGCCATGGCGGCCGGCAGCAGTGCCTCCGATGGCGGGCTGGCTGTCTCTGCATCTTTACTTGCGGAGGACAAGACCGGCCCGGCGCCCCACTCCCGATCTCCGACGATACCCGGTCCGGTGGTTCCGGTGGCATCGCCCGGCGCGGAAACAGCAACCGCATCCTGTCCGGCGACCGGCGAGGCGCGTAATTCGTGCTGCGGCACAGACACGCCTGCCTCCGCCTTCCAGACCGGGCTCTGGCCATACCAGTCCGCAGCGGTCGCCGCTGATGGAGCAGCCTGCTCCTCATCGATGGGAGTCGTTGTGTTATCCGCCGGAGAAACAGGCGCCCGCTCGTCGTTCAGCACCCACGACGGGCGGTGCTCATAGCCATCGGCGGCGACGAACTGCGGTACGAC
>DAIPYB010000167.1:2191-6200 GCA_036782955.1 Pseudoxanthobacter sp.
GCACCCACGACGGGCGGTGCTCATAGCCATCGGCGGCGACGAACTGCGGTACGACCGGCTCGCCGTTCCCACTGGGCAACGGCACAGCCGCCGCCGGTTCATCGCGCCCCTCGCTGGCCTGCAACCAACCCGGCCGCTGGTCGTACCAGTCGGACACCGGCGGCAAGACCCGCTCCTGATCTGCCGCAGACGAAGAAAGCCCTTCCTGCCCGCCCGATGGCTGACCGCGCCAGTCTGCCGGCACGGTCAGGGGGGCAGGCTCGTCTTCGCCAACAAGCGGAGCGTTGGCGGATGCAGCCTCGGCGGCCGGCTCACCTGCGAAGAAATCCTCCGCCAGCGCCTCGCGCTCGTCGCCGCCCTGCATCCACGCCGGACGCCGGTCGTACCAGTCGGCGGCAGGCTGCGGCGCAGCCGGTTCTTCATTTGGAGACGGAACGGGAGCGGCGGAAATTGCCACGGAGAGCGGCTCCGCAAGCGTGCCGGTCCCCTCGTTGCCCAGCATCCAGGCCGGACGCTGATCGTACCAGTCCGGCGCAGCGGACTGCGACACAACCGGCGCCTCGTCAACGGCAGGCGCTTCCGCGGCGAAATCCTCAACCGGGAAATCCGGCTCATCGCCGCCCTGCATCCACTCCGGGCGACGGTCGTACCAGTCGGCAGCATCCTGCGGCGCGGGCTGCCGGTCACTCCCGAACGGCGCGGGATCGACAGGCGGCGGGCCGGCCGCAGGCTCGATTGCGGAGAAATCCTCCACCAATGCATCGTGTTCATCGCCGCCCTGCATCCAGACCGGACGCTGCGCGTACCAGTCCGGCACCGCGGGAAGCGGTTCGGGTTCCGGTTCGGCGACGGGCTCGGGTTCCTGCGGCGCGACGACTTCCTCGGCCTTCATCCAGTCGGGTCGCTGCTCCCGCCGGTCAACGGGGGGCTGCTGCGCCAGCGACAGCACGGTGCCGGCTCTGGCGGCCGGAGGCGGCGATGGCCGGTCGCCCTCGGCGCCGGTATCGGACGGCGGCAACGGATTCTCGGCAACGGCCAGCGCATCTCGCCCCTGCTCTCCGCGCATCCATGACGGACGCTTCTCGCGCTGGCTGTAGTCCGGCGAAGCCGGTACGGCCGGCGGAGGGGCGCGCGTGGACAGCGACGCCTGATGCCAGCCGGCCAGCACGCGCGCAGCCTCGGGAAAGATCCCTTCATTCTGCCGCGTTACGTCCCCTGCCCAGAGCCGGGGAGACGCGGCCGGCGCAGGCGGCGCCTCATGCCGGGCATGCTCCTCCTGCCAGATAGCGGCATCGAAATCGGTCTCCCGCGGCGGCAGGCGTCGGGTGGTGCCGGCCGGCGGCCAGACCGGCGCAAACGCCGGCGGCGCGGGCTCCGCCACGACCGGAGCCGGTGCAGGCCGCGGCGCACAGGAGGCACGGGCCTCCGCAGGCCGGCACTGTCCGAAACCGCGCAGACCGCGAAACACACCCGCGCCATCGCGCACCGCAAGCGCCGACAGCGCAACCGGCACGAATGCACCGTCGCCGTCGCGTGGCCACCACACCTCCACGCCGCTCCATGTGCAGCCCTCGGCAAGCTGCTCGCGCAACAATGCGCCCGAACCGAAACCGAAGCGGGCAGCGATCTGGCGCCAGTCGTGCCCGATGATGGCAGCCGAGGACACACCGACCGCGCGTGCCAGATCGGCAGACACGAACGTGACGACGTGGCGGGCATCGCTCTGCCAGGAAAAACGCAACACCCGCGCACTCGCCGGCGCTGCGGAGCCCGCCTGAACCGGTGGGGGCAAGACCGGGACAGCACCCGCAGCAGAGCCTTCGGCAGGCCGTTCAGCAGTTGCCGGCAGGACCGGCTTGCGGACACTTTCCGGCACGAACGGCCGGGGTGGCGGCGGGGCGGCGTCTCCACTTTCACCTGCACCGGCCGGCAGCAACAGCAGCCGCTCGCCCGCCTCGCCCAGCGGCAGCGTTTTCACGCCGGCCCGCGCGGCGGCAGGCCCGTCAAAGCCCTCCGGTCCGGAGAATTGCAGCCCCTCCGGCGCTCCGCAAAGCACATGCACGTCGCCGGCCGCGTCCGCCAGCAGCGCGCCGCCCCGCGGCCCGGCCAGCAGGGCAGCGAAGGCCGCCAGCGGTTCATCGTCGGTGGCGGCAGCCGGCACGGGATCGACCACCAGAACGCTCAGCGCCGGTTGCCCGCCAGCCAGCGGCACGGCCTGCAGCCTGCACATGAAGGCAACCGGGCGATAATCGACGAACACCCGCAGCCGCACCAGACCGGAAGGCAGGAGGAAACGTGCCGCCATATGGCGCATCAGGGCATGGCGCAGCGCCTCGCCCCGCCCGAGATCGGCTTCCGCCGGGGGCGGCAGCACGCCGAGGCCGCAATAGTGCGCCGCCGCCGCATTGCACCAGAGCAGGTGGCGAGCCGCGCCGTCGAACACGAATGCCATGCGATGGTCGCCGGCATAGCCGGCCACCTGAGGCTCGGCGGTCAGCGCGCGAAACGTCTCGAAGCTCTCTTTTTCGGAGTTCGCCACCACGAGGTCCTGCCGCCTTCCGCGTCCTGTCACCAAGCCGACGATATGCCCTGCGGGCGCTGTCGCCGCAAACCGTCCGGCTGCCGCGACAGCGAATCATACCTGTCCGGACAGGACCATGCCGCGCGGCGGCGGCACGGGCCACCCCCCTGCCCGGTTGCGGCAGCGCACCCGCCGGAACCGGACTCTAATATGGCAGTGCGGCAGCGGTCCACACTTCTCGCGGGCCTTGCCAGTACCGCGGATCGGATGCAACGATAGCGCGCAGCGGGGCGCCGGAAGAATGGCCGGGCGGTTTCCGGCCAGAAGACCCGGCGGCCGACATGCTGTTGTCGCGCAGCAGACATCAGATACCGGCGGCAGCAGGTTGCTGCCGGTCGTTCGGCGCAGGGCCGCTGCCGCGGCACATGCGCACGCACCCCGCATCCGCACCCCGCATTCTCCTGCCCGGCCGGCCGGAAATCCGGCTCAAACGAGGATAACTCCCATGACGACCCAGAAGCCCGCCACCTTCGTCATCCCGGACGAAGTGCGCACCTATGCCGAACGGAGTGTCGAGCAGGCGAGCAAGGCGTTCGACGAGTTCATGACCATCGCCCGCCGCACGGTCTCCTCGCTGGAAGAGCCGCGCCCCAGCAGCCCGTTCACGGGCACCTTCATCAACCGCGAGATGAACCGGCAGGTCCTCACCTTCACCGAGGAAAACGTGGCGGCGGCTTTCGACCTTGCCCGCCAGCTCGTGCGCGCCGGCACCGTGGACGAGGTGGTGAAACTCCAATCCGCCTTCCTGACCGGCCGGATGAGTGCCCTCGGCAACCAGATGCAGGCGATCGGCAAGGCCGCCGTGAGCCCCATCGAAGGCGTGGCGACACCCGTGGCCCACCCGGCGGCACCGGCGGAAGCCGCCCCGGCTGCCGAGGCCCCGGCAGCGTCCGCCGACAAGGACGGCACCCCCGCCGCCTGATACGCGGAAAGCGGGTTTGTGCAACGCAAAATAATGTTGCGTTGCACAAAGCCATCCGTTATGGTGTTTTCGCAGTCGGTGAGACGATCGGTTCCTGATCCCCGGTCCGCCTGCATCGCCTGCCAAATCGCGGTCCCCGCCCGTGCCTGCCGGATGCAGGCAGGTGGCGGGGTTAAGCGTTGCCGCAGTTCCGCCCCCGCCGGGGGCAGATGGCCGGCAACCGGATTTGCCGGAAGACAACCGCCGCTCAGGCAACACGAGCCATCAGGCTGAGAATACCGGCCAGAGGCCCTCGACGGGCCGGCAGCCGGTGCAGCAGCCCTCAGGAAGGAGCCGACCATGACCGAGAAGCCGTCGCCCGCGACCCGCGCCGCCAAGAAGACCCTTGCCGCCCTGCCGGCCGATCCCTTCACGCTGCCGTCGGTGGAAGTGCCGCCGGCGGTCCGCGAGATCGCGGAGAAGAGCGTGGCGCAGGCCAAGGAAGCCTATTCCAAGTTCAAGACCGC
>DAIPYB010000168.1:0-6197 GCA_036782955.1 Pseudoxanthobacter sp.
ATGCCGGCAACACGCACTCCGGGGTCGAGCGTTGCCATGCCCAGCGCCACGGCGGCCGCGGTCTGGGACTGGCCGGAAATGTCCAGCACCAGCAGCACCGGCAGCCGCAAGGCCCGGGCGAGATCGGCGGCGGAACCGTCGCGCCCGCCGCCCTGCCCCAGTCCGTCGAACAGCCCCATGGCGCTTTCGACGATCACGATGTCACTGCCGGCTGCCTGTTCGCCGAGCAGTCCCCGGACCTGCTGCGGCGTCATGGCGAAACTGTCGAGATTGACGCCCGGCCAGCCCGTCGCCGCCGCATGAAAGGCGGGATCGATATAATCCGGTCCCGATTTCGCCCCGCGGACGACGAGCCCCCGGCGGGCGAAGGCCCGCATCAGGCCAATCGCCAGACTGGTCTTGCCGGCACCGGACCGGGCTGCCGCCAGAATGAAGCCGCGCGGCTGCGAAATCACTGTGCCGCCTCGCTCATCAGCGCCTGCCAGTTTGCCCGCTCGCGCACGATTTCGCCGATGACCACCAGCGCCGGCGAGCGCAATCCCGCTCCACCGGCGGCAATGGCGGCCTGCGCGAGATCCGTTATCACCACCATTTCGTCAGCCAGCGTTGCCGACTGGATCAGCGCGACCGGCGTGTGCGCCTGCAGGCCGCCGGCCATCAGGGCTGCCGCAATCGTCTCCAGCCGGGCGAGCCCCATGTAGATGACGATCGGCTGCCCGGCAGCCGCCAGCGCCGCCCAGTCCGGCTCATCTCCCTCGCCGGCACCGTGGCCGGACGCCAGCGTTATCGCCTTGCTGGTGCCGCGCAGGGTGGCGGGAATACCGGCGGAAGCCAGCGCACCGAAAGCCGCCGTGACACCCGGCAGGAAACGGAACGGAATGCCGGCCTGCGCCAGCACCCGCGCCTCTTCGCCGCCGCGACCGAACACATTGGGATCCCCGCCCTTCAGCCGCAGCACCCGACCGCCGGCGCGGGCAAGGCGTATGATCAGCGCATTGATCGCCGCCTGCGGCGTGGAAGGCTGGCCTGCGCGCTTGCCGACGAAATAGGGCTGCGCCTGCGGCGCCGCCTTCAGCACGGCGGGGTCGACAAGGGCGTCGTAGACAACGGTATCTGCCTGCGCCAGCGCCGCCAGAACCTCCAGCGTCATGTGCGACGGGTCGCCCGGCCCCGCCCCGGCCAGCCAGACGTGACCGGGTGGAAAAGGCCGCACCGCCGGCGCAAGGCGCAGCACCGCATCGGCCAGCAGCGTGTCTGTCATAACCCTGCCCGCCCGCGGAAGCGGCGCTGATAGCCGGCATCGTAAAGCGCGCTCTCCCGGAACGCATCAGCCGCCAGTCCCGGCCCGACGAAGATCAGCGCCGTGCGCTCCACCGGCTCGGCCGCCATTTGCTGCTCTATGGTCGCCAGCGTGCCACGCACGATGCGCTCGTCAGGCCAGGTAGCCCGCGCCACGATGGCGACCGGGCACTGCGGACCGTAAAGTGGCGTCAGTTCCGCCACGATGCGCGGCAGGGCATGAATGGCGAGGTGGATCGCCAGTGTCGCGCCCGTGGCGCCGAAGCCGGCGAGCGTCTCGCCCGGCGGCATCGCCGAAGCCCGGCCGCCAACCCGTGTCAGAACGAGGCTCTGTGCCACCTCCGGCAGCGTCAGTTCCCGCCCGAGAGCCGCCGCCGCACCGGCAAAGGCCGGCACGCCCGGCGTCATGGTCCAGCCGATGCCATGCCTTTCCAAGCGGCGGATCTGTTCAGCCACGGCACTCCAGACTGAAAGATCGCCGGAATGCAGCCGCGCCACATCCTGCCCGGCCTCATGGGCCGCCACGAACTCTGCCTCGATCTCGTCAAGCGACAGCGGCGCCGTATCGACCAGCCGGGCGCCCGGCGCGCAATGGTCCAGAAGCGCGGGCGGCACGACAGAGCCGGCATAGAGGCACACCGGCGAGGCCGCCAGCAGGTCGCGTCCACGCAGGGTTATGAGATCGGCCGCACCCGGTCCGGCGCCGATGAAATGAACGGTCATGCTGCCGCTCCAACGAAGGCGAGCGCACAGGTGACGGGGCCGCAGATGAGACGCGGACCGGCAAGGCGACCACCGGGCATAGCCGCCAGCGCAAGCGCCTCGGCGGCGGAGCCGACACCGGTTGCCGCGAGACTGTAGTGCGACTGCGTCAGGCAACCGCTGCCGGCTTCCACGATGGTCGCGTGATCGAGGGCGACCAGCCCGACGCCGAGCAGTTCCGCCGCCAGCCGCGCTGCGGCGACCCGGCTGTGCGGCACCGCCAGCGCGGAGAGCCGCTCCTGTCCGAGGCCATGGCGGGCCAGCGCCGTCGCCACCGCCTGCACCATCGCGGCGGGAGTGGCCTCGGCACGGCAGCCGATGCCGGCAACGACATCGGCCCGCGCCGGAATCGCTGCCGCGGAAGCACCCGTCAGCGGGGATTGATTGAGCATGGCGGGCATCTCCAAAGCAAACGTATCCATGGCTTCAGGCATTTGCAGGCTCCAGTGGCCGCACCCACGTCCATGAGGTGAGCGGCATCGCCGGCCGCCAACCGCTCAGGCCGCCGACGGCGCCAGCCCGCGAGAGCGAAAGTCGCGTCAGGTCACCGCCGTGGCTGGCGTGCAGCGACAGCAGAACCGCTTCCAGTTCCAGCGTGACGGCATTGGCCACCAGCCGCCCGCCGGGACGCAGCGCCGCCATGGCCACCGCCATCACAGCCGGATCGCGCCCGCCGCCGCCGACGAAGATCGCATCCGGGGCCGGCAGGCCGGCGAGCGCATCGGGCGCCCGCCCCTCGACCACCCGCAGGTGTGGCACTCCCAGTTCCTCGGCATTGGCCCGTGCACGGGCCGCCCGCTGCGGATCGGCCTCGATGGCGATGGCGCTCACGGAGGGGTCGCGCAACAGCCACTCGATGCCGACCGAGCCGGACCCGGCGCCAATATCCCACAACAACTGGCCGCGCAGCGGCGCGAGCGCGCACAGCGTCAACGCACGAACGGCACGCTTGGTGATCTGGCCATCGTGCCTGAAAAGATCGTCGTCCAGCCCCGGCGTCAGCGCGAGAGGGCGGGCCGTCTCGTCCGCCACCACCTCCAGCGCCACCACGTTGAGGACATCGAAGGTCCTGTCGGCAGCCTCGGCCGCCCGAAGACTGACGATGCGCTCCTGCGACCCGCCGAGACGCTCCAGCACGGTCATGCGGGACCCGCCGAGCCCCAGTCGCGCCAACAGCGCGCCGACTTCCGCCGGCCCTTCGCCGCCTCCCGTCAACGCCAGCACGCGCCGGCCGGGGTGCAGCAGCGGCCGCAGCCGGCCGACGGGGCGGCCGTGGATCGAGAGCGTTTCGGTTTCCTGCAGAGCCCAGCCGAGACGGGCGGCGGCGAGGCTGAACGCTGACGGCGCCGGCAGCACGAGCATCTCCCGTGGCCGCATCAGTCGCGCCAGCGTTGCCCCGACGCCGAAGCAGAACGGATCGCCGGAGGCCAGCACGCACACCGGCCCGGCGTGGCGCAGCGCCAGAACAGCCTCGAGACCGACATCGAACGGACGCGGCCAGACATGAGCCACGCCACGCACCAGACCGGCCGCGAGGCGCAGATGCCGCTCGCCGCCGAACACATGGGCGGCACGGGCGATAGCGCGGGCGGCAGCCGGCGAGAGACCTTCCACGCCATCCTCACCGATACCGGCGACCGTCAGCCAGCGCCCATCCGCCTCTGGATCGGAATCCGCCGCCGGGCTAGAAAGCAGTGCGATATCAGGCAGCGTCATGACACCCTCCCCGCCAGACGATCCCCGCACCGACACCGCCGGCACCGCCCGGCCGCGCCTGCTCATTCTCGGGGGCACCGGCGAAGCGCGAATGCTGGCCGCCTGTCTCGCCACGCGCGGGGAACCCGATTTCGTGCTCTCGCTGGCCGGGCGCACGCGCGCGCCGCTGCCGCAGGCCGGCACCGTGCGCAGCGGCGGTTTCGGCGGAGCCGAGGGGCTGGCAGCTTATCTCTCGGCCGGGCATTTCGGCGCCGTTCTCGATGCGACCCATCCGTTCGCGGCGCGCATTTCCACCCATGCCCATGCCGCCTGCACCCGGCTCGGCCTGCCGCTGATGGCGCTGCGCCGCCCGGAGTGGCCGCGCCGGCCGGGGGATGACTGGCAGGAGGTCGAAAGCGTCTCGGCGGCTGCGGCTACTCTCGCGGAGCAGCAACCCGAAACGGTCTTTCTTACCATCGGCCGACAGGAGGCCGGCACCTTTCGCGCAGCGCCGCAACATCGCTATGTGGTGCGCAGCATCGATCCCGTGGCACCGGAGGACCTGCCGCAAGGTGCCATCGCCATTCTCGATCGCGGACCGTTCCACGAGGCCGGCGAAATCGAACTCATGCGCCACCACGGCGTGCAGCGGATGGTGACCAAGAATGCCGGCGGCACCGCCACTGAAGCGAAAATTCTGGCCGCCCGTGCATTGCACCTGCCCGTATTGATGGTGCGCCGTCCGGCACCACCGCCCTGCCCGGTCGCGGGTGATGTGCCCGCCGCGCTGGAGATGATCCTTCGCTGGGCCGCTCATGCTTCTGCCTCGGCGACAGATCGGGGCGAATAGACAAGCGGCGGCAGCCCCGGCCGCTCGACGAGCCGGGTATGCGGACTGCCGATGAGCACGCACGTCGCCATGTCCGCCATGTCCGGGCGTGCCTCGGCAAGCACCGTCGTGACGAGGCGGGCATCGGGCCGCCCGGCTGCGCGGCCGAACAGCACCACGGTGTCGCCCGGCAGAACTTCTCTCAGCAGCGCAAACGCACGGCCAAGTTGCCACGGCCGCGCGCGTGACACGGGATTGTAGAGCGCGATCACGAAACCCGCGCCGGCGGCAGCCTGCAACCGGCGCTCGATCAGCGACCACGGCTTGAGGTTATCCGACAGCGACAGGGCACAGAAATCGGCCCCGAGCGGCGCGCCGGCCGCGGCCGCCACCGCGAGCATGGCCGTGACCCCCGGCACGACGGAGAATTCCAGTTGCCGCCATTCCTCCGGTCCGCCCTCGATTGCCTCGCACACCGCTGCCGCCATGGCGAACACACCGGCATCCCCGCCGGAAACAACCGCCACGCTTGCCCCATCCGCCGCCGCCGACAGGGCAGCGCGGGCACGCTGCAATTCCTCGCGGTTATCGGATGCTGCCCGCTGCTGGTCCGGCCGCAGGGCAAGGCGGTCCAGATAAGGTCCGTAACCGAACAGTTTCTGTGCTTGCCTGATCGCTGCCACGGCCTCCGGCGTCATATGGCTTTCGGTGCCGGGGCCGATGCCGACGACGACGATGCGCCCGCCGGCGCGCTGCGCTTGCCCGCTCATTGCGGCTGCGCTCCCACGGCCTTCAGGCGGATATCGGCCTGCGGCCGGGCCTGCCAGCCCGGCACCAGCACGAGCGAGAAATAAGGCGCCTCGTCGTCAGCCTTGTCGGCAAGGCGCATCAGCCTTTCGCCCGCCATGGTGCCGCGCTCGACATAGACCGCCGCTTCAAGCCGCCCGGCTTCGGCGAGAGCGCGGCGGATTTTCGGCAGGTTTCGTCCCACCTTCATGATGACAACGGCTTCCGACATCGACAACCGGCGCGCGAGGTCAGCCTCATCCAGCGTTCCCGGCAGCACGGAAAGCACGTCGTCGCCCTGCACGATGGGAAGTCCGGCCGCGGACCACGCGCCGGCCATCGCGCTGACGCCGGCAATCACTTCCGTTGGAAACAGCGGCGCCAATCGCACATGCAGGTGCATGTAGGAGCCGTAGAACAGCGGGTCGCCTTCGCTCAGCACCGCGACCGTGCGCCCGGCCCGCAGATGAGCGGCAATCGTGGCGGCAGATGCCTCATAGAACCCGTCGATGGCCGCGCGATACCCTTCATCGGCCACCGGCAGTTCGGTGGTCACCGGATAGGCGAGCGGAAGTTCCACTACGCCCGGCCGCAGCAGGTGCTCGACGATGCGGCGGGCATTGGAGGCCCGTCCGCGCTTGGCGAAAAAAGCCACCACATCCGCCGTCGCCAGCGCGCGCACGGCCTTCAGCGTCAGAAGGTCCGGATCGCCGGGGCCGGTGCCGACCCCGATCAGACGTCCGCTCATATGCCGCTCCTCGCGAGGGCGTTGATGGCCGCCGCCGTCATGGCGCTGCCACCCAGCCGGCCGGAAACGATGGCGAAG
>DAIPYB010000169.1:0-6193 GCA_036782955.1 Pseudoxanthobacter sp.
ACCGGGCGATCCAGTCGGCAGCAGTGGCGCGGATCGCGGCGACGTCATCCGGTACTATGGTGCGGTCGGTCAGGATATGGCCGGACTCAGTAATGCGCGTGGCCAGCGTATCGCCGGAGCGGTCGTCGGCGTGGGTGCGCGTGTCGGACACGGTGGCAATCGCGAAGCGGACGGGAATGAACGGACGAGATTCGTCGATTCGAGTCATGATGGGCCTCCTCGCGCGCGGCGATGATGTTTGTCCGCCTTTGTTTCGCCGGTCGTGTGCGTTGCGCAAGGGGCAGGGCGCGCGAGCGGGCAGAACTTTTTTGATGCTCCCCGACATGTCGGGATGAGCCCGCAAGTGAGGGACAGCTCCGGCCGGTAAGGCCGTCTCCGGCGCCGGACGGTGACGGCAGGCCGTTCGCCTCGGATGCGGCAGCAAGGCCGGACGGGTTCTTGTCTGTCTGGCCATAATATGGCCGGAAATGGCGTTTGGCAGCGCTTGCAGGGCGTTCCTCAGCGGGTGCTGTCCGGTGCGGCGCTATTGCGCACGACTTGCTCGGGGGTGTCCGGAGGGTGCTATGAAACGCTCGGGGAGGCTTCAGCCTCAAGGGAGACCCAATAATGTCTGAAGAGCGTCAGAACAGCGCCACCACCTCGTCCGCCACGACCACGCTCGAAGATGGTGCGCTTTTTTATCACCGCCTGCCGACGCCCGGTAAGCTGGAAATCCGCGCGACCAAGCCGCTGGGCAACCAGCGCGACCTCGCGCTCGCTTATTCGCCCGGCGTTGCGTTTCCGTGCCTTGAGATCGAGAAGGAGCCGTCCAAGGCGGCCGATTACACTGCCCGCGGGAATCTCGTCGCCGTGGTTTCCAACGGCACCGCGGTGCTTGGGCTCGGCGCCATCGGTCCGCTTGCCTCCAAGCCGGTGATGGAAGGCAAGGCCGTTCTCTTCAAGAAGTTCGCCGGCATCGATGTGTTCGATATCGAGGTCGACGAGCGCGGCGTTGACCGTTTCGTCGATATCGTTGCCGCGCTGGAGCCGACCTTCGGCGGCATCAACCTTGAGGATATCAAGGCCCCGGAATGCTTCGAGATCGAAGCGCGCCTGCGCGAGCGCATGAACATTCCGGTGTTCCACGACGACCAGCACGGCACGGCGATCATCGTCGGCGCGGCTGTGCGCAATGCGCTGGCGCTGGCCGGCAAGAACATCGGCGACGTCAAGGTCGTGGCGTCGGGCGCGGGTGCTGCGGCCATTGCCTGCCTCAATATTCTGGTCTCTCTCGGCGCCCGGCGGGAGAACATCTGGGTCACCGATATCGAGGGCGTGGTCTATAAGGGCCGGGAGGCCCTGATGGACCCGTGGAAGGCGCCTTATGCGCAGGAGACCAACCAGCGCACGCTGGCTGAGGTCATTGTCGGGGCGGATGTGTTTCTCGGCCTGTCTGCCGCCGGCGTGCTCAAGCCGGAGATGGTCGCCTCGATGGGCGAAAAGCCGCTCATTCTGGCGCTCGCCAATCCGACGCCGGAAATCATGCCTGAGGCAGCCGCACAGGTGCGCCCCGATGCGATGATCTGCACCGGGCGGTCGGATTTTCCCAATCAGGTCAATAACGTTCTCTGTTTCCCCTACATCTTCCGCGGCGCGCTGGACGTGGCGGCAACGGCCATCAACGAGGCCATGAAACTTGCGGCTGTAGAAGCCATTGCCCAGCTCGCCCACGAGCCGCCGATGGGCGGGGATTCCGAGGAGCAACTGGTCTTCGGTCCGAAGCGGCTCATTCCCACCCCGTTCGACCAGCGTCTGGTGCTGCGCATCGCGCCCGCGGTGGCTCGGGCGGCCATGGAGACCGGCGTTGCCACGCGGCCCATTACCGATTGGGAAGCCTACCTCGATGGCCTGAACCGCTTCGTGTTCCGTTCCGGCATGGTGATGAAGCCGGTCATCGCGCGGGCCAAGAAGCTGAAGAAGCGTCTGGTGCTGTGCGACGGCGAGGACGAGCGCGTGCTGCGCGCCTCGCAGATCGCTGTCGAGGACGGCATCGCGCGGCCGATCCTCGTCGGGCGCCCGCAGGTGATCGAGAGCCGGCTGGAGCGCTTCCGGCTGCGGATCCGGCCGGGACAGGATTTCGACATCATCAATCCGCTCGATGATCCGCGCTACCGCGAATATGTCGATCTTTATTTCAGTCTCGTTGGTCGCAAGGGCATCACGCCGGATGCGGCGCGCATCGTGGTGCGCACCAACTCCACGGTGATCGGTGCGCTGGCGTTGCGGCGGGGAGAGGCGGACGGCCTGCTCTGCGGCCTCGACGGACGCTTCAACCGCCACCTGCGCGACATCCGTGCTGTGATCGGGCAGGCGTCCGGCGTGTCGGATCTGTCCACGCTGTCGCTGCTGCTGCTCAACGAGGGTGCTTATTTCCTGACCGATACCTCGGTGCAGGAAAATCCGTCGGCTGAGGCCATTGCCGAGATGACGGAGATGGCGGTGCAGCATGTTCGCCGCTTTGGTATCGAGCCGGCGGTGGCACTGCTGTCGCACTCCAATTTCGGCACCCGTGACAGCGCCTCGCCGCGCAAGATGCGCGAAGCGCTGGATATTCTGCTCGCCGCGCACCCCGATATGCAGGTCGATGGCGAGATGCAGGGCGATGCGGCGCTGTCGCGTGTGGTGCGGGAACTCTCCATGCCGCGTTCGCGCCTGAAGAAGGCGGCCAACCTGCTGGTCTTCCCCAACCTCGATGCCGCGAACATCGCGTTGACGCTGATGAAGGAAGTCGGCTCCGGCCTGCACGTCGGCCCCGTCCTGATGGGCACGGCGCAGCCCGCCCATATCCTGTCCTCAACGGCCACCAGCCGCGGCGTTCTGAACATGATGGCGGTAACTGCGGTTGACGCCGACGCCCGCGCCCATGCCTGACATGCGGATATCGGACAGGCAGCGTCCCCGCGGAGCGCGGCCGTTGCCGTGCTCCGCCGATCGTTGCAATCGCTGAAAATGAAACAGGGGCGAAGATTGATCTTCGCCCCTGTTTTTATCCCATCAGATTGGGCTTGAGTCAGCTTTCGCCGTAGGGCGGCGTCGGGATGGCCAGATGCGCGTCACGCAGCGCGCGGGACCAGCGGTCGCGCAGGTCGCGGAAATAAGGATCGTAGCCGTCGATGCGATGGCGCAGGCAGGAATGCACCGCGTCCCGGCGCACCATAACCGTGTCGATCGGCAGGCCGACGCTGAGGTTGGAACGCATGGTGGAGTCCATGGAAATGAGCCCCAGCTTCAGCGCATCCTGCAACGATGTGTCATAGGTCGCGGCGCGGTCCAGAATCGGCTTGCCATATTTGTGCTCACCGATCTGCAGGTAGGGCGTGTCTTCCGTCGCCTCTATGAAGTTACCGGCGCGGTAAACCATGAACAGCCGCAGGCGGCCGCCTGCAATCTGGCCGCCGACCATCATGGTGACATCGAAGGAAGCGGAGTTCTGCTCCAGCGCGCGGCCATCGATGCGATAGACTTCGCGGATGGCGCGGCCGACGAACTGGGCTGTGCGAAACAGCGTCGGCATCTCCATCAGCGTCTCGATCTCGCCGGTCTCGGGATTTTCGAGCCCTTCGGAGACGAGCGACAGCACCGATTGCGTGACCGCCAGATTGCCGGACGAGGCGATCGCCACAACGCGGTCGCCCGGCCGCTCGAAAATGTGCAGCTTGCGATAGGTGGCGATGTTATCCAGCCCGGCATTGGTGCGCGTGTCGGCGATCATCACCAACCCGTCCCGGACAAGGATGCCGACGCAATATGTCATGTGTGCTGTTCCGCCCTTCGGGTGCGGGCCTGCCGGCAATCCGCGCTGTTGCGCCCAACCGCCCCGGCAGCCCGTTCTGAAACCACAAACAAATGAGCCCGTCTTCGGCAGAATCGCCAGAAGCACCGTCAGGACTTCGCGCAGGCCGTGTCGCCACTCATGCCCGCGCCGTCAGCGCCACGCAAGGGGCGGCAACTGCGGCATGGCCGCCGGCGGCGCCGGGCTGCCGCCTGTGGTGCAGCGAAGTCACAATCCGTGGCTGATCTCTTCCACGGTGATATTGACGGTAATATCTTCCGCGCCGCCACCTGCGCGCGAGCCACGAATGGAGGCTGCCCCGGCGCAGTCGAGCCCGATGGAAACACGCACATGCGCATCCACCGGGCACATGCCGAGGCTCGGATCGAAGGCGATCCAACCGAGTCCCTCGACGAACGCCTCCACCCACGCATGGCCGGCATCGGCCTCGCGAAAGGCTTCCGGCCGGTGCAGGTAGCCGCTCACATAGCGCGTCGGTATATGCGCCTCGCGCGCGGCCGTGATGAAGAGATGGGCCAGATCCTGCGGTGTCGCCGGCTCCTCGGCATCCGCCAGCACGCTGCCGGCCGGACGCACCGCGCCATGGCGGGCGGGCGCCAGCAGGAAGCGGTTGAAGATTTCCATGTTCAGGCGATGCAGGAAATCCAGCGGATCACGCGCCTGCCCGTTGAGGGCGGCAGCGAGTTCGCGGATGGCCGGCGTGGGATCAGTGAATTCCGTGGGGCGCAGGAACACACCCGAAGGCAGCCTGTCGCGCAGCCCGCGCACAATGCCGGCCGTGTCGTTGGTCACCACCTCGCCGCCGGCGGTAATCACCAGCTGCTCCAGTGGCCCATCGAACGACAGCGAATGCGCGATGTTGCCGAACGGATCCTCGATCCGGGTCAGGAGGCCGTCGGTAGAGACATCGAGACGCCACGACGAAACATACTGTCCGTTATGGTTCTGCGGCGTGAGGCGCAGAATCTCGATCGCCCGGTCGATGGGCCGGTCGTAACGGTAGGTCGTCTCGTGCGTGATCCTGAGGCGCATGGCTGCAGCTCCGCCGGAGAAAGCTGAACATGGCCCGATGGCCGGCGAGGCCGGCCCCGACGGCATCGGGCATGCGACAGAGCCGGTGCCGCGCGGGCACCGACCGCAAGGGGCAATGGCCCCGGAAATCCCGCCCGCGATACGCACCGCGCCGAAAGCCCGGCGGGGTAACGGACGCTGACGGGCAGAAAACAGCTTACACCAGATATTGCTCGGTGATCGCGCCGCCGAGCCGGTTGTTGTCCTCGATGATCTCAGTGAGGAAGCGATGCAGGCCGGTGCGCATCACGGAGCGGATGTCGTTGTCGTTGAGGCGGTCGTAGATATCATAAGCCAGTCGCTGGCTCGGCCCCTGGCGACCATAGGCTCGCGCCAGCAGGTCGAGGCGACGGGTGATGTTCTCATAGCAGCTCGCGATCGAGCGCGGCATACGCCGGTTGAGAATGAGCAGATCCGCCACCAGGTCCGGTTTGATGCTCTCCCGATAGACCCAGTGATAGGAGGTCAGGGCCGAAACAGAGCGCAGGATTGCCGTCCACTGGAAGTAGTCGTGACCGCCGCCAAGCGAATCGCCCTTGTTTTCCTCGAACACGCCGTACTTGGCGTCGATGATGCGTGCGGTTGCATCGGCGCGTTCGATATAGACGCCGAGCTGGAAGAAATCATAGGCATCATCGCGCAGCATCGTGCGATAGGCCGAGCCGTCGAAACGAAGATTGGCTTCCTTCACGAACGACAGGAACTCGGTCAGCTTGGTACGCGTCATCGATTCCGGCGAGAAGCGCTTGATCTCCAGCCACGCGCCGTTGATCGCTTCCCACATCTCGATGGTCAGCGCGGTGCGCACGGCGCGGGCGTTGTGGCGCGCGTTTTCAAGGCAGGAGCGGATGGAAGAGGGGTTCTCCGTGGAAAAACCGAGGAATTCGACGACCGTCTGCTGGTTGGCCTCGCCATAGAGACGCTGGAACAGCTCCGTGGAGCCGGTGGCGGCGATGGCCTTTTCCCATTCATTGCTGCCGCCGGCATAGGCGGCGGGCATTGCGGACAGGCGCGCCGCCGCGTCGATGATGCGCGCGGTGTTCTCGGCACGCTCCACATAACGAGCGAGCCAGTACAGAGTTTCGGCGGTGCGGCTCAACATGGAAGGAAGGCTCCCGTTCGGGGAATTCTGGAAGGAGGTCCGCTGCACCGCGTGAGGCCGGCGCGCGAACCGTTCTGGGTGCCGGCGCGCTGCAGCCGTGCCGCGCGCGCCGGAAAAAGGGCAGAGGACAGGCTCAGTCCACTACCCACGTATCTTTGGTGCCGCCGCCCTGCGAGGAGTTCACCACA
>DAIPYB010000170.1:0-6169 GCA_036782955.1 Pseudoxanthobacter sp.
GGCGAGTTCGATGTCCGAGGCAAGGCTGCGGTGTCCGGCTCCGTCGTCGATGAAAGCGCAGGTGATGCGCGCGACCGCGCCCGCCGCCACCGGTCGGAACCCGCGCGGAGCCATGATGACCGGCCGGTCCGACAGCGACAGCACGCCGGCCGCCACGGAGCCGAGCGAGCAGCGCAGCACCGGCCCCTCGCGGGCCGAGCCGAGCACGATGTAGTCGGCCGAGATATCCTCGGCCACCGCCGCAAGGCCGATCGCCCCGTTGCGTGCCGGGCGGATGACGTATTCCGCCCGGATATCCGGCCCGACGATGGATTTCGCCTTCGCCAGTGCCTTGTTGGCGTGGGCGGAAAGGAAGGCGACATATTCCGCCTCCACATTGGCCGGCGAGGGATAGCCCCACGTTTCCGGCACCACCACGCAGACCGTCAGTTCGACATCGTTGCCGGCCGCCAGCATGCGGGCCAGTGCCAGCGCATCCGCGCCGCTGCGATCGTTCGTGTACCCGACAAGATAGCTCATGACGCGGCCTCCTCAGCCCGGATGACCGGATGCGCCATCACGCCTCTCCCCGGGCAAGGCGCGAGTGGCGCACCGAGTAGCCGAAGTAGATGCACAGCGCGGCGCTGATCCAGACCGCGAACAGGGCATAGGTATCCCACGGCAGCTCGATGATCAGGTAGGAGCAGAAGGCCACGCTCGCCAGCGGCACGAACGGGAAAAGCGGCACGCGGAAGCCGCGCGGCAGGTCGGGCCGGGTGCGGCGCAGGATCATGACGCCGATGGAGACGACCGAGAACGCGATGAGCGTGCCCATTGAGGTGAGGTTGGCAAGCACGTCGAGCGGGATCATCGCCGCGAGGCAGGCGACGAAGGCGGCCACGATATAAGTGTTGGTTGTGGGCGTCATGGTCTGCGGGTTGACCCGCTGGAACACCGCGGGCAGCAGGCCGTCGCGGCTCATGGCGAACAGAATGCGCGTCTGGCCGTAAAGCACCACCAGCGTGACCGAGAAGATCGACACGATGGCGCCGATGCACAGCACCAGAGAAGGCCAGTTCGCGCCGGTCACGTTGCGCATGATGACGGCAAGGCCGGCATCCTGCCCGGCGAATTCCGTCCATGGCTGCGCGCCGATGGCGGCGAAAGCGACCAGGACATAAGCCGCAGTCACCAGAAGCAGCGAGATGATGATGCCGAGCGGCAGGGTACGCGCCGGGTTCTTCACTTCTTCGCCGGCGGTGGAGACCGCGTCGATGCCGATATAGGAGAAGAAGATGGTGGAGGCGGCCGCGCCGACGCCGACCCAGCCCTTGGGCGTGAACGGCTCGAAATTCTCCACGCTGAACGCGGAAAGGCCGACGGCCACGAACAGCACCAGAACGCCCAGTTTCACCATCACGAGAATGGCGTTCACCGTGGTCGATTCCCGCGCGCCGCGCAGCAGCAGCAGCATGCACAGCCCGACCAGAACCACCGCCGGCAGATTGAAATAGCCGCCCGCGCCCGGCGGCTGGCTGATGGCATCCGGCATCTGCCAGCCGAACACGTCGAGGAACAGCTCGTTCATGTATTGCCCCCAGCCGACAGCGATGGCGGAGGCCGATACCGCATATTCCAGCAGCAGGCAGGCGCCGACCAGAAAGGCGATGAACTCGCCGAGCGTCGCATAGGCGTAGGAATAGGACGAGCCGGAAACCGGAATGGTGGACGCGATTTCCGCATAGCACAGCGCGGTCAGCGCAGCGGTGATGCCGGCGATGATGAAGGATACCAGCACACCCGGCCCCGCTTCGGGAACGGCTGCCGTCAGCGCGACGAAGATACCGGTGCCGATGGTGGCGCCGACGCCGAGCATGACGAGCTGGAACAGGCCGATTGAGCGTTCCAGATGAACGCCATGTCCATCCGGCCCCCCGGTGGTCTCTTCAACAAGCGAACGAACAGGTTTGCAGCGGAAAAGCCGCCGCAAGGCTGAATTGTTCCCAGTCATGTCTGCCCCTGAAAGCCTATCGTGCATTTGTGCACGTCTATTGTTGCCCCACTTGAGCTTTCCATGTTTCGCACGCGGGGCAAAGCGTAAAGCGCCCGAAGATGCCATGCTCAGGCGGATTTTTGATTGCAGTGCGGTGCGACAGAAACTGCCGCGCCACTCATGACGGCAACATGACAACAGAAGCGGCAGGACGGCTGACCGCAGGGCAGGGGGCGTCGGCGTGGCCGTTTTCGAATCACTCGTGTGCAACCGAGCCGCCGGCGGTCCGCTGCATCGCGGCCCGCCGGCGCTGTGGACAAGCCGGCTCAGTCGGTCAGCAGGCGGCCCTTGCGCTCGGCCAGCGGCACTGCGCCGGCGACCTTGCCGATCACCTTGCCCGGCCATGCCCACGTCTGGCTGTGGCGGGCGAACAGGATTCCATCGGTCGTGGCGGTCACCGGCACGCTTTCTCCGAGCGGGTCGATGATGTCGGCGACGATCTCGCCGAGATAGATGAACTCGCCCAGCTTGCGGCGATAGGAAACGACGCCGGCCGACGACGCCTTGAGCTGCTGCATGGCATCGAGCGGCGTCGCCTCGCAGCGCAGCCGGGGCAGCACGCCGCTGCTGCCGGTGGAAATCGCCCGCCGCCGCTCCAGAAAGCGATAGAGCGCGCGGGCATCGTCGTCCGCCTGGCGGTCGTCCACGTCATCGTTGGAGCGCAGTTCGATGGTCGCGGCCAGACAGGCCGGGGGCACCGCCGCCTCGGGAAACTGCTTCGCCAGCGCCCACCACGAGCCGCTGCAGGCCTCGTCGAACGGATTGCCGCCGGAAATCTCGGCCAGCAGCACCGCACGGGCATCGAGTTCGCTGGCAAGATCGAGCGCGTCCGGCCACAGCGGCGTGCCGGTATAGAGGTGGAGTTCGGCCTCGTTGTCCGCATGCAGGTCGAGCACGATATCGGCATCGAAGGCCAGCGACAGCAGCAGGTGGCGCAGCGAATCTACTTCGGTCAGCGGCTGCGCGGCACCGAGGGCGGCCGCCATGGCGGCGCGGATGGTGGCGACATTGGCCGCCGCGTCCGTGCCCAGCCGGCCCGCCAGTTCCGGCGCGGTCAGCGCTGCCAGATCCGGGTAGTCGCGGTTGTAGTTGCCCGCCGTGGTCTGGTCGTAGCGCCCCATCAGGAAGCCGTTGACGCGCTGGTCGAGGCCGATGGGATTGGCGACCGGGACCACGATGATTTCACCGGCAATTTCGCCGCGGTCCTCGGCTTCCGTCAGCCGGGCGGCGAGGTGGCGCAGGGTCAGCATGCCCGGCAGTTCGTCGGCATGAAGGCCGGCCTGCAGATATACCTTCGGTCGCGCGCCCGGCGTGCCGAAGCGCAGCACGGTCAGGGAGCGGCGGGTGCCGGGCGCCACTGCGGGCAGCGGCAGCTCGGTGCGGCGGGCGGAAAGATCGGGAGGAAGCGTCATCGTGCGCTCTTTTATGTGGCAGCCCGCGCCGGCCCGGGCGGGCGGATGGAAGACATATTGCTAGCCTCGCGCGATCCGGTCTAGTCTTGCTCAAAAGGGGCAGACGATGGTTACGAGACAGGCGCATTGATCGTCACGGCGACATCGGAACTTCGGGAGACGGGCCGCGGGGGTGGCCTTTCAGGCTTCGGCCGGCGGGGGAAGCTGATGGTGCGGCATTGTGTGCCAAAGGCTTCCGTCAGGCCGGTTATTCCTTGCCGGTGCACGGCTTTATCTTTGGCCGGCTCATTTTTTCGCCGCTTGCGCCGGTCCGCTTTTTCGGCAACCAATCAGGGTACACGGCGCGGGGCCGGTCGTTCGGAACCTCGCGGACAAAAGACAAGAAACTCCTTCCTTATCTGAGCAGCCTTTCTTTCGGCGCGCCGGGCAGAGCTGTCCTCAGCGTCTTCCGGTATCGGGGAAAATCGAATGGATATCGTTTCCACTTCCGCGTACGTCGGCCCGAATGTCTATGCGAAGACGCCGCTGATCCGGCTGACGGTCGATCTCAGGCACCGTTCGGACAAGTCCGTCGCCAGCTACGGCCCGGAGCTTCTCGAAAGGCTGGTTGCCCTGCTGCCGTCGCTGGGTCGCGATACGCTGGAGGACGGCTCCCTGTGGATCGACAGGGCCAAGCGCGATGAGGATTGCGGTCTGGGCGAGCTCATCGCCCATGTCGCGCTCAACCTGCAGCGCCTGGCCGGCGAACCGACGCCTTATGCGAAGGCCATTCCGGTGCCCGACAGCGACGATGTCGAGGTGCTCTACGGCTACGAGTCCGACGAGATCGGCCTTGAGGCGGGCGATCTGGCCTGCGACCTGCTGATCGAACTGATCGCGCCGCGCGAATCGGACGAGGAACCCTACGATTTCGAAGGCGAGATCGCCCGCTTCGTGCGTTTTGCGCAGCGCCGGTCGCTCGGTCCTTCCGCGCTGGAGCTGGTGCGCGCCGCCGAAGCGCGCGACATCCCGTGGTTCCGCCTCAACGAGGCCAGCCTCATTCAGGTCGGCCAGGGCCGCTACCAGCAGCGCATCGAAGCCGCGCTCACCTCCAAGACCTCGCACATCGCCGTCGAGATCGCGTCCGACAAGAACGTCTGCAACAAGATCCTGCAGGATCTCGGCCTTCCCGTGCCGCAGCAGCGACTGGTCTATGACGCCGACGAGGCCATCTCCGCCGCCCGCCGCATTGGTTTCCCGGTGGTGGTGAAGCCGCTTGACGGCAACCATGGCCGCGGCGTGACCGTGAACGTGAACTCCGACGAGGAAGTCGAGGTCGCCTTCGCAGTGGCCGACGAGGAGGGCACCGCCGTCGTCGTCGAGAGCATGATCTTCGGCGACGATCACCGCCTGCTGGTCATCGACGGCAAGCTGGCCGCCGCGGCGCGCCGCGTGCCGGGCCACGTGGTGGGCGACGGCAGCCACACCATCGCCGAGCTGGTCGAGATCGTTAATCTTGATCCGCGCCGCGGCTCCGGCCATGAGAACGTGCTGACCAAGCTGGAGATCGACGAGCAGGCGCTGCGCCTTCTGGGCGAGAAGACCTACACCGTCGAAACCGTGCCGCCGGCCGGCGAGGTGGTCTATCTGCGCAAGACCGCGAATATCTCCACCGGCGGTACCGCCGTGGACGTGACCGACGTGATCCACCCCGACAACAAGCTGATGGCCGAACGCGCCATCAAGGCGGTCGGCCTTGATCTCGGCGCCGTCGATTTCCTCACCACCGACATCACCCAGAGCTACCGCGACACCGGCGGCGCCATCTGCGAGATCAATGCCGGCCCCGGCCTGCGCATGCACATCTCGCCCTCCGAGGGCAAGCCGCGCGATGTCGGCGGCGCCGTCATGGACATGCTGTTCCCGCCCGGAACCCAGAGCCGCATTCCGATCGCGGCCCTGACCGGCACGAACGGCAAGACCACCTGCGCCCGCATGCTCGCCCACATCCTGAAGATGGCTGGCCATGTGGTTGGGCAGACCTCCACCGATGCCGTCTATATCGATGGCAACGTGACGGTGAAGGGCGACATGACCGGCCCGGTCTCCGCCAAGATGGTGCTGCGCGATCCCACGGTGGATATCGCCGTGCTCGAGACGGCGCGCGGCGGCATCGTTCGCTCTGGCCTCGGCTATATGTATTGCGATGTCGGCGCGATCCTGAACGTTACCTCCGACCATCTTGGCCTCGGCGGCGTCGATACGCTGGATGATCTGGCGAGCGTGAAGCGCGTCGTGGTGGAAGTCGCCCGCGATACCGCGGTGCTGAACGCCGACAACGAATATACGCTGAAGATGGCGGCCTTCTCGCCGGCCAAGCACATCATCTATGTCACGCGCAATCCCGAGCACACGCTGGTGCGTGAGCACATCCGCCTCGGCAAGCGCGCGTTTGTGCTGGAGCAGGGCCTGAACGGCGACCAGATCGTGATCTATGACAACGGAACGCAGATTCCGCTGATCTGGACGCACCTGATCCCGGCCACCGTCGAGGGCAAGGCGATCCACAACGTGGAAAACGCCATGTTCGCCGCTGCCATGGCGTTCGCGCTTGGCAAGACGCTGGACCAGATCCGCAACGGCCTGCGTACCTTTGACAATTCGTTCTTCCAGTCGCCCGGCCGCATGAATGTCTATGACGAGCACGGCTTCCGCGTCATCCTCGACTACGGCCACAACGAGGCCG
>DAIPYB010000171.1:0-6163 GCA_036782955.1 Pseudoxanthobacter sp.
GAAATTCGCCAATCGCGGCTATTACGGCTCCGTCAACCACAATGCGAAGGCGCAGTACCAGCTTTATTTCGGCTGGTTCTCCGGCAACCCGTCGCAGCTTCACGAGTTGCCGCCGGTCGAGGCCGTAAAGAAATTTGTCGAATATGCCGGCGGAGCCGATGCCGTGATCGCAAAGGCCAGGACCGATTACGCCGCCGGAAATTATCGCTGGGTCGCAACGGCCCTGAACAATGTCGTCTTCGCCGATCCGCAGAACAAGCAGGCGCGCGATCTGCTTGCCGATACCCTGACGCAAATGGGCTATCAGGCCGAGAGCGGGCCATGGCGCAATTTCTATCTCTCCGGCGCCAAGGAACTTCGGGATGGCGTTGTGCGCGCCGCGACCCCGGATGCAGCCTCGCCGGACATCGTGCGTGCGCTGCCGCTTGAAATCTACCTCGATTATCTGGCCGTGCTGCTGAACCACCCCAAGGCAGCCGACAAGGAAATCTATCTCAACTTCGTCATGCCGGACACAAAGCAGAACTTCACGCTTTCGGTGACGAACGGCGTGATGAACTACACGATCGGCCGGCAGAACCAGCAGGCCGATGCCACGGTCACCATGAACCGGTCTCTGCTCGATGATATCAACCTGCACCAGACCCGCCTGTCAGATGCGATTGCGGCAGGTCAGGTGACGGTCGAGGGCAATCAGGAAAAGCTCGTCGAGTTCGTCGGCCTGCTCGATAATTTCGACTTCTGGTTCAACATCGTCACCCCGTGACGCCATCAAGGCGCGGGAGGCAAGCCGCCCGCGCCTGCCGCGCTCACCTGCCGGGCCCCTCTGGTCGGGCAGCTTGCGAACGGCCCCCATCCCCAATCCCGCGGATCGAGACCGGCAGGTTCGTCCGGATGCCCGCCCGGTTGTCGCTGGCCGGCACGATGCTGAGTTTCCCCTGATATTCCGGAGGCAGAAGTGGCCTTTCAGTTTGCGACCGGCGCCGTGCGTCCGGCGCGCCAGTTTCCGTGCGCAGCCATGATCGCACTGCTGTGCATCGCGACCGGCCTCCTCGGCTCGGGCGGTGCCCGGGCGGCCGATGCAGCCTCCGCAGCCGACAGCGCCCCTGCCGCCACGGGGCCGGCCGCGCCCATGCCGACCGAAGTGCATCAGCTTCTCGATCTGATGAAGTCCAACGCCGTGCAGGCATGGATCGCGGGCGAAACCCGACCGGCCGAAGACGGCACCGCCGCGGCATCCCCACCGCCGGGAGGCGATGACCCGGTGTCCGCCCGGGTTGAACAACTGCGCACCCACCTCGCCGGGCTTGTTGCGGCAGCCCGGGGCTGGCCGCAGGAAGTTGCCGCGTGGGCGGGGCGGTTCAGCGCGATCGCGCGCACGGTGGGCCCGGCCGCCATGGTGGCCCACCTTCTGCTGCCATTCCTGCTGGGCGCGGCAGCGGAGTGGCTGAGCTATCTTGTCTTCTCGCGGTTTCGCCTGCCGGTGCCGTCCCCCGGCACGGAAGGGGCACGCTGGATTGCGCCGGCGCAGTGGCTCACGGTGCGGGTCGGCGGGTTGCTAGTGTTCACCGCCACAGGGCTTCTCACCTTCATGGCGCTGAAGCCCCCGCAGCCGGTCGGCGGCATCGTCGCGCTCTATTTCGCGGCGGCGGTCGTCCTGCGGCTGATCCGCGTTCTGGTGCAGGTGTTGCTCGCCCCCGGTCCGGACCAGGAAGGCCGGATGGAGCGGCTGATCCCGCTCGACGATGAAAGCGCCCGTTTCTGGGCGCAGCGCAGCGTTCTGTTCGCCGGCTGGTATCTGTTCGGCTACGCAACGATTGCCGGCCTCACCGGCTCCATGTCCGCCATGACGCGCCGGCTCGATGGCGACGTGCTGGCGCTTGGCCTCGTGGCCATCGCGATCGAGGCCGTCGTGCGCCGCCCGTGCGCGGCAGGAACCGGCCGCGTCCGCCATCGCCTCGGCTCAACAGCGGGCGTGGTCATGGTGGCCGCACTCTGGTGCCTGTGGGTTGCCGGAATGACGGCGGTGTTCAAGACCCTGCTGTTGCTGAGCCTGCTGCCCTTTGCGATTTCGCTCAGCGCGGCTGCCGTTGCCAACGTGGCCCGGCGCACGGTTTCCGGCCGCGCCCTGCCACTCGGCGTCACCGCCGTTCTCGTCGGCCGCGGCATCCGCAGCCTGCTCATCATCGTGGCGATCCTCGGCATTGCCCGGGCGTGGGGCATCGCGCTGGCCGATCTGTCTGACACTGCATCCCTCATGACCCGCGTCGCCCGCAGCACCATGAACGTCATCGTCATCTATCTCGGCGCCGATCTCATCTGGCAGCTTGCGAGGGCGGCCATCGATGCCCGCCTCAGCGGCGAGGACGGCCCGCCGATAGGCAACGACGAGGCTGCCCGCCGCCGGCACCGCATGTTCACGATGCTGCTCATCCTTCGCAACGTGCTGTTCATCGTGGTCGTGGTGGTCGCCGTGCTGATGGAGCTGGCGGCCGTGGGGATCGACATCGCCCCGCTCATCGCCGGAGCCGGCGTCGTCGGCGTCGCAATCGGCTTTGGCGCGCAGACGGTGGTGAAGGACATCATCTCAGGCATGTTCTACCTGCTCGACGATGCCTTTCGTGTCGGCGAATACATCCAGAGCGGCAGCTACAAGGGCACGGTGGAATCGTTCAGCCTGCGCTCCATCAAGCTGCGCCATCATCGCGGCCCTATCTACACGGTGCCCTTCGGAATGCTGGGGGCAGTGCAAAACATGAGCCGCGACTGGGTGGTGGTGAAACTCACGATGCGCGTAACCTACGGCACCGATCTGGAAAAGGCCCGCAAGCTAGTCAAGCGTATCGGCACGGAGATGATGGCCGATCAGGAACTGGCGGCGAGTTTTCTGCAGCCGCTCAAGATGCAGGGCGTCGAGGAATTCGATGAATACGGCATCAAGATCCGGGTCAAGCTCATGGCCCGGCCGGGCGAGCAGTTCACTATCCGCCGCAAGGCGCTGGCCAATATAAAGCAGGTTTTCGAGTCCAACGGTATCGAGTTCGCAGTGCCGCGTGTTCAGGTGACCGGCGGCGAGGGCGACGGCCATGTGGCCGCCGCACAATCCGCCGTCGCCCGCCAGCATGGCGTCGCGCAGGCCGACCAACCGTCGTGACGGACCACCCCGGACGCGATCAGATCAGCGGCGGAATAACCGGATCGATCGGCACCTCGATAACGGTCGGCCCCTTCGCGGCGAAGGCCGCGCGCACCGTTTGTTTCAGCACGGTCAGGTCGCTGATACGCTCGGAGGCGCAGCCATAGCCTCTGGCGAGGCTGACGATATCGATGCCCGGAATATCGAGCCCGGGCACGCCCGGCGTCTCCTCCAGCACCGCGAACGATTTCAAAATGCCGTACTCGCCGTTGCGCAGCACCAGCATCACCAGAGGCAGATCGTTGCGGGCAGCAGTCCAGATGCTCTGCACCGAATACTGGAATGACCCGTCGCCGATGACCAGCATTACCGGGCGGTTGCGGCCGGTGTCACGCTCGCCGAGCGCGATGCCGACCGAAGCCGGCAGGTTCCAGCCGAGGCCGCCGCTGGCGAAAGTAAAGAAGGTCGCCGGCTCGGTGATCGGCCAGTGCTTATGGAGATCCGCGAGATTCGACGGCGATTCCTCGACAAGCACGGTGTGCGGCAGCCGAACCTCTGCGAGCGCGGCGAACACTTCGGCAGCCGTCGGCAGGCCGCTTGCAGAGGCCCTCGGTTCCGGTGCCGGATGCGGTGCCATGCGATGGGCCTGCGTCCGGCGCCGCACTCCGGCCGGCCCGCGCGCCTTCACCAGGTTGGCCAGCGCCTGCGTGGAAAGCACCGCATCGCCGACGAGGCTGTCGCCGACGGGCGCCCGCGCGGTTTCGGCGGCGTCATCGCTGATGTGCAGCAGCTTCATACCGGAGGGAAGATAATCGCCGGCAACATACGGATAATAGCGAAAGACCGGCGCGCCGATGACGATGCCGACATCGTGCCCCTCCAGCCTGCGGCTCAGCGGGCCGATGGCAAAAGGCAGGCCGCCGGCATAAAGGGGATGATCTTCCGGAAACGGACACCGCTCGCTGGCGGGCGCTGCCCACACCGTAGCATCCAGTTTTTCCGCCAGCGCCACCGCTGCCGGCCAGCCCGCGCCGCGATCGATGGCGGCACCGAAGATCAGCGCCGGATTTGCCGCGCCCGACAGCAGGTCGGCAAATTCCTTCAGGCGATCGAGATCGGGCGCCACGCGCCGGCTGACGGAACGCACGACCGCCGGGGTGGAAAACGGCTTGTCCCAGTCATCCAGCGGCAGCGAAAGGAACACAGGCCCGGCCGGCGCCTGCAGCGCCGTGGCAAAGGCCCGCATGAAAGCGGCCGGCACGTCTTCGGCGCGCGCCGGCTCGTAGCTCCACTTCACCCACGGGCGCGGCAGAACCGTTGCATCCACATTGGTCAGCCACGGCTCCATCAGCAGCATTTCGCGGGTTTGCTGGCCGGCGGTAACGATCAGCGGCGTCTTGTTCAGGCTGGCGGTGATGAGATTGCCCATCGCGTTGCCGAGACCGGCGGCGGTGTGGACGTTGACGATCGCCGGCTTACCGGTCGCCTGCGCGTAGCCATCGGCGATGGCTATGGCGGAGGCTTCCTGCAAGGCCAGATGATAGGTGAAGTCCGACGGAAACCCCTTGAGGAAGGTTTCCTCGGTCGAACCGGGATTGCCGAAAAAGGTCGTCAACCCAAGCTCGCGCAGCAGGTCGTAGGTCACGGAGCGTATCGTCGAAGCGGCCATCGCATCCTCTCATCCGGCCGGCATGTCGGACCGTCCGGTCAGGACACCTGCGGTGTCGGGAAGGCTCAGGCTCCGCCATCGATATCGCAAAATCAAGACAGATCAGCCTGATTTGAGAAATCCAATATTCTAATAAAAACAGAATTTTGCCGGGCATATAAACTCTGCGGAACGAGACCGGGCAGGCCCTCGCGCTTCATGCGACAGCAGGTTTCCATGGCATCTCGTCCACGATCCGCCGGCACAAGGCTTCAGACCGGAGCTACGCCGGCTATCCGGGATAGTTTCAGCACCAGCTCGGCCTGACGGTTGATACCCAGCTTGCGAAAGATGCGTTTCAGCACGATGCGCACCGTTCCCTCCGTGATGCCGAGCCGGGCGGCCGCGCCCTGCACCTCGACGCCTCCGCCAATCAGGACCGCCAGCCTCGCCTCGCCCAGCGTCAGGTCGAAAAGATCCCGCACGAGAGCAGGATCGATCATGCTGTCCTGCTCCAGCGAGGCCGTGAGGATGAAGGTGCGGGCCGTATCGTGCGCGCCAATCCGCCATTGTTCCGCGCCGGAAGCGGGCAGGACCCATGTCGCAAAGCGATGGCCGTCTTCGCCCGTGAGAACCGCCGAATGGGGCGGCGTCAGTTCCTGCCCGCTCCGCCCCGCAGCTGCGACCATTGCGGCAAAAGTCTCCCGCTCGTCCTCCCTCCGGGGCATGAGCCGCCCGCCGGCGGTGTCGAAAACACTGTCGCGGCTCTGCTGGCCGCATTTGTTGGCAAACAGAAGCCTGCCTTCCGCATCGAGCAGCAGAACGCCGATCTCTATCCGATCGAGAACCGAATGCAGCGCGGCCGCCGTCACGTCCAGATCCGCGATCCGCAAGGAAATTCTCAGCGACTGTTCGACATGACGTCCGATGAGGCGCAGCGTTTCCATTTCTTGCGCGCTGAAGGCACCCTTGTCCTTGGCCCTGGGCACGGAGAGCGCGACGAGCTTGTCGCGGTCGGGCAGGACCACGCACGACATCAGCCAGCCGAACCCGACCCGCGGGAAGAAATCCGTATAGATAGGATGGCTGGAGATCTCATCCGTGGTCGCAACGCTGAAGTCGTCGAAGGTATCCCCGGCGGTCAGGTGCAGATCAAGTGCGCGCAGTGCATGCAGATCCCTGCGATGCCAGCCTTCAGCCTGATAGAGATTTACCGCATCATGCAATCCCGGCGAGTGGATAAAGTCCGCCTCCGAATTGCCGCTGTAGAAAATGACGACCGCGCCCTCGGCACCGAAAAGAGCGCCGATTTTCTCCAGCGCCGCCGGCCAGTTTTCCGGTACAAGCGCGGCGCCGTAGACGGCGCTGACGGTCTCACT
>DAIPYB010000172.1:0-6152 GCA_036782955.1 Pseudoxanthobacter sp.
CGGCGCCCTTCACGAGGTTCTGCACGGTGAAGGACATGTCGAGAATGGTCATGCCATTGAGCAGGATGCCGATCAGCAGCGTGCCCACGATGACATTGCGCACGCCGCCCCTGCCGCCGCTGAGGCCGATGCCGCCCAGCACGACGACGAGGATCACATCGTAGACCATGGTGGACTGAGCCACGCGGATGTTGACGGTCGCCAGCAGCGAGGCCGTGATCAGGCCGGCGGCGAACGCGATCACCGACGAAATCACATATTGCAGCAGCATCATCGGGCGGACGGGAATGCCCGTTATCCGCGCCGCCTCGCGGTTATCGCCCATGGCGAAGATATAGCGCCCGATGCGGGTGAAACGCAGGAAGGCGAAGGCAAGGAGAGCCACCACCGCAAACCAGATCACCGGCAGCGGCACGCCCAGAACGGTGCCGGACAGGCCCCGCAGCCATGCCGCGTCGGGCGGCAGGTAAAGCACGTCGAGATCGACCAGGAACAGCCGGCCGAAGCCGTAGATGACCGTCGCCATGGCCAGCGTGGCGAAGATCGCCGGCACCTCGACATAGGCGACCAGAAAGCCGTTCAGGAGACCGATGACGACCGCGAAGCCGAGGCCGAACAGCACCGCGGCGACGGCGCCGGTGCCGCTGTTCATCAGCGCGATGGTCCATGCCGTCGACATGGCCATCGTGGTCACCATGGCAAGGTCGATACCCCGGCCGATGACGACCAGACCCATGCCGACGCCGAGAATGCCCAGTATGGACACGTTCTGCAGCAGCGACAGCAGGTTGTCGGCCGCCAGAAAGCCCGGCAGGGCTGCAGCAAAGAGCAGGAAGAATACGACCGCGATCAGCAGAACGATGCTTTCCTGCGTCACGGGCATACGGGGAAATGCGGACCGCACCCGAGGAGAACGGGTTCCCGACATAAAATCCTCCCATGTAACCGGGGATCAGTACGCCGCTTCCGCAACGCCTGCCGGACATTCTGTCCTGACCGCCATGGGTCACCGTTGTTCGTTGTCACAGCGATAGCGCAAAGAAACTTGTCTGACAAGCGGGCAAGTTGGCAATCATGCCAATCCGCTTGCACGTCTCCCCGATAAGCCGCTATTTTGGCTGTCAGAAGTTAGGTGCCGGAAGCTGAACAACCATGAGCCGCAACGCCGACATCCCTCGCCGCCTCAATCCGCCGCGCAGCTATGCCAGCAAGGTGGCCGACATTCTGCGCGACGAGATTCAGCGTGGCGTGTTCCGGCCCGGCGAACGGCTGCCGACCGAAGTGGTGCTGAGCGAAACCTTCGGCGTGAGCCGCGCGGTCATCCGCGAGGCCATCTTCGCGCTGAAGCAGGACGGCATTCTCGAAAGCTATCAGGGACGCGGCATCTTCGTTGCCGATGCGCCACCGGAGCTGACCTTTCGCCTCGCCCATGCCGAACTGAACGACAGCGACGAGATCGACCGCGTGTTCGAGTTCCTGCTCGCCCACGAAGCCGCCGCCGCCTCGCTGGCGGCGGAGCGGCGCACACCCGCCGATCTGGAACGCATCCGCGACGCGCTGGAAGCCATCGACGAGGCAATCCGCTGCGGCGAGAATGGCATCGAACAGGACATGGCGTTCCATTCGGCGATTCTGGCCGCCACGAAGAATCATCTCTTCATCTCGTTCGGCGCCTTTCTCGAAAACCGCGTCAGGCACCTGATCCGCGAGGCCCGCGCCAACAGCTCCCGCAAGGGGCTGACGAAATATGTGCAGGAGGAGCACCGCGCGATCTGCAAGGCCATCGAGGACGGCGATAAGGATGCCGCGCGCATCGCGGCGGAACACCACCTGCAACAGGCGGCCCTGCGCCTGCGGGTCTATCGAACGCCGGAATGACCACTGCCCGTCTCACGGCCGACCGTACCCCGATGCCTTCCGGCGGCCCCGATTTTGTCGGGATGAGCGGTTATCCGGATATCGCGTTTGCAAAAGCACCGCTCTTGCGCCCCCGAAAGCCGGATGGTTCTGCTCCATGGCCCTGATCTCGCGGGAAACGATCATGCAGGTCGTCGACTGGGCCTATGACAGGGCCCTCGCCGGCATTCCCGGCATCGGCCCGGCCGCGCAGCTTGCCGACGATGCCCTCGGCAAGAATCCGGATGCCGAAGCGGCGGCGCGATATCTCATCAGGAAACAGATGGGCAAGGCCGCTGCATCCGGTTTCATCACCGGCCTCGGCGGTCTGGCGACCCTGCCGGTTGCCGTGCCGGCCAATATTTCATCGGTGCTCTTCATCCAGGTCCGGCTGGTGGCTGCCGTCGCCCATCTGGCCGGGCACGACCTGAGGCACGATCACGTCCGCATGCTGGTCTGTGCCTGCCTTGCCGGCAGTGCCGCGACCGACGTGCTGAAGGATACCGGTATCCGCCTCGGCACCCGCGCCGCCCTGAACCTGATCGGGAAAGTACCCGAGAAGACGCTGATCGCCATCAACAGGAAGGTTGGCCTGCGTCTCGTCACGAAAGCCGGCACGTCCGGGCTCGTCAATCTGGGCAAGATCGTGCCAGTGGTCGGCGGGCTGGTCGGCGGCGGCATCGATGCCGCCTCCACCCGCGTCATCGGCCATGTCGCCGTCGGCCTGTTCTTCTCAGGCCGTCCCGACCGGACGATGGCCGGGGCGGAGATCGACATGGCCCCGGCCGCAATGGAACCCGGCGCCGCACCGCCCGTCACAACCGCTCAGATCGCCTCGTCCACGTAACGCCGCCGCAGGTGCCGTTCGAACACCTTCGCATCGAGCGGCCGGCCGGTTGCATGCAGCAGCAGGTCATCGGTGGAATAGAGCGATCCCCGCCCCCAGATGTTGGCGTGCAGCCAGCCGGCAAGCGACGTGAAATCGCCCCGGGCCACGCCGGGCAATATTTCCGGCTCGGCATGGCAGGCAGCGTCGAACACCTGCGCCGCCGTCATCGCGCCCAGCGTATAGGTCGGGAAATAGCCCCAGCCGCCGCTCGGCCAGTGGATGTCCTGCAGGCAGCCGAGCCGGTCGTCCGGCGGGGCGATGCCCAGCAGCGCCTTCATGCCGTCGCTCCATGCCGCCGGCAGATCCGACAGGGCCAGATCGCCGCCGATGAGCGCCTTCTCAAGCCGGTAGCGCAGGATGATATGGGCCGGATAGGTCACCTCGTCGGCCTCGATGCGGATGAAGCCGGGCCGCACGCGCGTGAAGCGCCGCCACAATTCGTCCGCGCCCCAGCCGGCCCCCGAACGGCCGAAGGCCGCCTGCAGCTTCGGCGCCAGAAAGGCCGTACCGGCGCGGCTGCGGAACACCTGCATCTCCATCAGCAGGGACTGGCTTTCATGCACGCTCATGCCGCGTGCCTGCCCGACCGGCTGGTGGATCCAGCGCTGGGGGCGACCCTGCTCATAAAGCGCGTGGCCGGTTTCGTGGACGATGCCGAGCAGCGCACCGGCGAAATCACCCTCGTCATAGCGGGTTGTGATGCGCACATCGTTGTCGGCGCCGCCGCAAAACGGATGGGCGGAAATATCGAGCCGGCCGCGGGAGAAGTCGAACCCCATCGCCGTCATGACCTCAAGGCCGAGGCCGCGCTGGGCTTCCACCGGGAAGGGGCCGGCGAGCTCAGGATCCGCCGGGCGGCGGGCCTGAACGGCGGCGACCTCTGCCATCAGCCCGGGCAGGAAGGCAGCCAGATCGTCGAACAGGGTATCGATGCGGGCGGAACGCGCGCCGGGTTCATAATCGTTGAGCAGGGCATCATAGGGGCTGACGCCGAGCGCGGCGCCCTTGGCCGCGCCGATCTCGCGCTGCAACCGCAGCACTTCTTCCAGAGCCGGCAGCAGGGCGGGAAAATCTGCCGCCGCGCGTGCGGTGCGCCACAACATCTCGCAGGCGGAAACCGCCCGCGAGGAAGCCGCCACCAGATCGGCCGGAACCGCCGTTTCCACGGCCAGAACGCGGCCGATCTCGCGCAGGTTCGCCTGCTCCCAGAGATCGGCTCCGGGCCGGGCACCGGCTTCAGCGAGCCAGTCGGCAACGCGCGGATCGGCGAGAAGATCGTGGCGGATGACACTGAGGGCCGCCATGCTCTCGGCCCGTGTCGCGGCCGCACCGGCCGGCATCATGGCATCGCTGTCCCACTGCAGAATGCCGAGCGCGTTCGAGACAGCAGCGATGCGGCCGAAATGGCCAAAAAGCGCATCGGTTGCATTGTGAGTGTCAGAAGCGGACATCGTCATAAACACCGGTCATGTGGGCACGCAAATCCGGCCGGCAGGCGCGGCGCCGGCCGCCGTGGCCCTGTTATGGCATGGCGAACGCGGAGGGTCGATGGCACCCGCAGCCATGCCGGCACGTCGGGGGTGCCTGTCGCACCGGCAATCTTGACCGACCGGCGGGCGCAGCCGATGCTTGGGTCTGTCTTTCCCTTCCCCGGCCCTGTCGCGCCACTTTGCGGAGACGATGATGATCGTCGGCCTTTTCCTGCTTCTCGTCTGTCAACTTGTCGGCGAGGTCACCGCGCGGGCCACCGGACTGCCCGTGCCCGGCCCGGTTATCGGCATGGTCCTGCTGTTCGTTTTCTTCATGATCCGCGATCGCAGCCGCCATGAGCCGGGCGAGGCGCCGTCGCAGGGACCGCAGGAAACCTGCCGGCTGCTGCTGGCGAACATGTCGCTCCTGTTCGTGCCCGCCGGCGTCGGGGTGGTGGATCGCATGGGTGTTCTCACCAGCCACGGCATCGCGCTGTTCGCGGTTCTGGTGCTATCCACCGTCATCACCCTGACCGTTACCGCGCTGACATTCGTCGCCGCGGCGCGGCTGTTCGGCAGCCAGCCCGGCGAAACGGCCTGATCCGGGGCAACGATACATGACCGACCCCACCTTTTCGCTCTGGGTCTACCTGACCCGCACCCCGCTGATGTGGCTGACGGTGACGCTCGCCGCCTATCTGCTGGCAGACCGGGTGTTCCAGCGCACCGGCCGCCATCCGCTGGCCAACCCGGTGCTGCATGCCATCTGGATCGTCGCGCTGCTGCTCGTCGTCACCGGCACGCCCTATCAGACCTATTTCGACGGCGCCCAGTTCGTGCATTTCCTGCTCGGCCCGGCGACGGTCGCCCTCGCCTATCCGCTCTACGAAAACCGCTCCATCGTGCTGCGTGCGCTGGCGCCGACGATGGTGGCGCTGGTGGTCGGCTCTCTCACGGCCATCGGCTCGGTAGTGGTGCTGGCGCGGCTGTTCGGCCTGCCGCACGACATCATCATCGCCCTGGCGCCGAAATCCGTCACCGCGCCAGTGGCCATGGGGCTGTCGCAAAGCCTTGGCGGCGACGCCTCGCTCACGGTGGTGTGCGTGCTCATCACCGGCATCTTCGGTGCCATCGTGGTGACGCCGCTGATGCGCACCCTGCGCATCAGCGACTATCGCGCCCGCGGATTCGCCGCCGGGCTCACCTGCCACGGCGTCGGCACCGCCCGCGCCTTTCAGGTGAGTTCCCTTGCCGGCGCCTTCGCTGGCCTCGGCATGGGCGTCAACGCACTCTTCACCTCTGCCGTCCTGCCGTTCCTGCACCAGTGGTTCTGAGGCGGAGGGGCAGCTCTGCGATCAGGCCGCAAGGCCAAGGTAGCTGGCCACCACGCGACCGTCGCCGGCAAGCTCGCGGGCGGGGCCCTCCAGCGTCACCGCCCCCATTTCCAGCACATAGCCGTAATCGGCCACCTGAAGTGCCGCGCGTGCGTTCTGCTCCACCAGCAGGATGGAGACGCCCGCCGCCTTCAGGTCGGAAATGATGTGGAAGATATCCCGCACGATGCGCGGAGCGAGACCAAGGCTCGGCTCATCCAGCATCAGCAGCTTCGGCCGGATCATCAGCGCCCGCCCCATCGCCAGCATCTGCCGCTCGCCGCCGGACATAGTGCCGGCCGCCTGCCCGCGACGATCCCGAAGGCGTGGAAAACGCTCGTAGATCTGCTCCAGCCGGATGCGGCGTTCGCCGCCCGGCACGCGCGCGGCGCCGAGCAGCAGATTGTCCTCCACGCTCATCGAAACGAACAGCGCCCGTTTCTCCGGTACCAGCGACAGGCCCTCTGCGACCCGCGCCTCGATGGGACGGGTATCGATACGCCGCCCCTGAAAGCTGATGGCGCC
>DAIPYB010000173.1:0-6148 GCA_036782955.1 Pseudoxanthobacter sp.
AACCAGCGCAAACACTGGCGTTGCCAGCTGCGATGCCCCCGTTTCGCGCCGCAGCAACACACTCCCCGATTGATCCGCCGCAAAGGCAGGCCTGCACATGGGACCTACAGTCGGCAATGAACAGGGTCGGTCAAGCGACCCCGGCGTGCCGGCAGCAACAGCGACCGGCCCCGCAAGGCAAAAGAGAGACAGCGGAAGGAGACCGGATCATGTTGTTCGAAGTTGCAGGCGACATTCTGCTCAGCAAGGCCGAAGCCATTGCACACGGTGTCGCGCCGAACGATCACTTCAACAACGGCCTCGCCCTCGCCCTGCACGAAAAATACCCGGCGATGGTGAAGGAGTTCCGCCACTATTGCCAGCAGAACTCGCCCGAGGCGGGTGAGGTGCATGTGTGGGGTGGCACGGCGGCGGATGGCCGGCCGGTTCATTTTGTCAGCCTGCTCACTCAGGAGCCGGCGGCCGGCGCGGGCGGACTGCCCGGCAAGGCCACGTTGCCCAACGTCAACCACGCACTCAAGGCGCTTGCCCGCGTAGTGCGCAAGGAAAAATTCGCCTCGCTGGCGCTGCCGCGTCTGGCGACCGGCGTCGGCGGTCTCGACTGGGAAGACGTGAAGCCCCTGCTTGAAAAGCATCTCGGCGATCTGGGCATCCCGATCTATGTCTACGTCACCTTCCACGCTGGCGTCGCCGCCGCCGAGCCGGAAGCCGCGGCGGCCTGACATCCCGGACGGCGGAAAGCCGCCCACACGGCCCACGCCTTTAAGACCCCGTCGCCATCCGGCGGCGGGGCTTTATTTTTGCTGGCAGGTGTCATCACATCCCGGCCAGCCCCGGCAAGCCGGCGAGGATTGCCGCGAACCACAGCACGATGAAATAGAACACCGCCGTCAGGGCATCGATCTGGCCGTTGCCGCTGTAAAGCCGCCGCACGCCGGACGAAACGGCCAGCGCCACCTCTCCCGTGCCCGCCCAGTAGAAAGCGGCGACCGGCGGCGTCACGCGCCGGGCGGCAGAACGCACGAAGGCGAAGAACGGGCCGACCCCGGCAACGAAATTGCCGCCCCGCCCATGCCAGAGCCACAGCAGCGCCGCGAGCGCCAGCAGCGCCGCGGTCGTCACCGCCGCGATAACCGGCCCGGCGTTCCAGTAGGCGTAGATGTCTTCCAGCGACATTCCCTGCCAGACGAGGCCGGCGGCAAAATGCGGATCGATGGCGGCGGCAATCGGCGCCATCAGCGGCCCGGGGAAATAGGACAGCAGCACGATCCCTGCCATCAGCACCATCTGCGGCAGCAGAAGCGTAACCGGCGCTTCCCGCAGGCGCCCCCCGCCCATCCCCGGCGCACGCTGCGGGCCGAAGAACAGGCTAAGCGCCATCTGCCCCATATAGAGGAACCCGACAAGGGTAGCAGCGAGCGCGACCACCACCATGCCCCACCAGCCGCGGTCGATCATGGCCGCGATCAGCAGCCATTTACCGCCGAAGCCGGCAAGCGGCGGCAATCCGCTCATGGCCACCAAGGCCAGAATGGCCAGCGTCGCCGTCACCGGCATCGCCCGGCCCAGACCGCCCAGCGCCGGCAGGGAGCGGCTGCCGGCCCGCATGGCAATGCCCGCCACGGCCAGAAACAGCGTGCCCTTCACCATCAGGTGAGTGGCGGTCAGGTAAAGTGTAGTGACCCAGCCGATATGGCTCATCAGCCCGACGGCGGTCACGATATAGCCGAGTTGGCTCATGCTGGAATAAGCCAGCAGTTTCTTCGCGTCGTCCTGCGCCAGCGCCATCACCGCGCCGGCAAGCGTGGTTGCCAGACCGACCCATGCCATCAGATATGCCGCCTCAAGGCCCGTCGCCGAGCGGATGGCAAGATAGGTCGAGGCCACCAGGCCGAACACGGCCAGCTTGGTCACTACAGCCGAAAGCGGCGCGGAGAAATCGTCTTCCGCCGCGCTGTGAGCCGCCGGCAGCCATATGTGCACGCCAAGGGCCGCAAGCTTGATGAGAAAGCCGATAGCCAGCAGCACGAAGGCGATTACGCTGTCTGGCCCGCCACTTCCCAGCGCCGTCAGGCTGAGGGTGCCGCTGGCGGCAAAACCGAACGCGAAGCCGGCAAGCACAAACAGCGCGGAAACCAGCGAAAACAGCAGGAACTGCAGGGCGGCCGGCCCCGCCGATGGCTTGCGGGCAATCAGGAAAAAGCTTGCCAGCGTCACGATTTCCCACTGCAGGAAGAAATCGAGGCTGGTCAGCGAAGCGACAGCCGCCACGATCCCCAGCAGCAGCGTGGCGAGCAGCGCGTGATAGCCGCTGCGCCGGTCTGCCCGGTAGAACGCTGCGGAGGCCAGCACCAGCCCGCCAACGGCAATGACCACATCAAACAGCCGCGGCAGTCCTTCCACGTCGCGGATGAGCCAGAGGCTGCCAGCCGCGATTAGGGCCAGCATGAGAACGCTCTTGAGCCGCCCCGGCAGCCGATCCAGCAGCGCCAGAAGTAACCCCGCCCCCAGCGGCACAGCGAGGCGGGCCACATCGGCCCCTGCCAGCAGGGCGGCGACGCCGCCGGCCGCCACAAGCCCGGCCACGGCCAATGCCAGCGGCCCCCCGAATGCGACCGGCACAGCCGGCGCTTCGCCCTGCCGCAGCGCGCCGACGAACCAGCGGAACAGATAGGCTGCCTCCAGCAGCGAACCGGCCAGCACCGTCAGAATGGCCACTGTCCTGCCCTCGCCCGCCAGTAACAGCAGCAATTGCCATTTGGCGAAGAAGCCGGGGAACGGCGGCAAGCCGCTGATGGCCACGACGAGGATGGCAAATGCCGCCAGCAACAGCGGCCGTCCCGTCATGCCCGCCCATGACGACGTGTCTGGCCGGCCCACCATGCCCGCCAGCCAGAACAGCCCCGCCTTGGCGAAAAGGTGATTGAGAAACAAGCCGCCCACCACCAAAGGCATCGCGGCAACTTCATCGCCCTGCGTCAGCATCACCAGCGCGAAAAGAGCCAGCGCCATCTGTCCGATGGAAGAGGAACCCAGCATCCGCTGCACGCTGGTCTGGGCCAGTCCGGCCAGATTAGCACCAACGAAGGTAATACCCGCTGCAACCGCGATCAGGCTTTCATAGCCGGCAAACAGCGGCAGCAGCTTCAGCATCGCAAAGAACAGCGCCGCCGATATGCCGCCCGACATCAGCGCGCAGAACCCCGGCGAGGCCGTCTCGTAGACATCCAGCGCCCAGCCATTGGCCGGAAACGGCTTCGTCTCAAGCAATAGACCCGCCAGCAGCATCATCAGCCCGGTGAAGCCGACAGGCCCGGCAATGGCGACACGGGCATCGATCAGCGCATCGATGTTCAGGCTGCCCGTTACGAAATAGAGCAGCGCCGTGCCGAGCAGAATCAGCGTGGAGGCCACGACCGTCGCCATGACATATTTGAAGCCGGCCGCCAGCGCCCGCCCTTCCGCACCGAAGGCCAGCAGGCCGTAAGTGGCGATGGAGACGATTTCCAGAAAGACGAACAGATTGAACAGGTCACGCGTCATGATGAGGCCGTTGAGGCCCATCACCAGCAACAGATAGAGCGTGAGTGCACCATAGTGGCCGCCGAACCTGCGCCACAGCGGCACCGCGCCGGCCAGCGCCATCAGGCTGATCGGGGCGCAGAACAGCCCCTCCCACCAGCCGAAGCGCAGATTGATGGAAACCGGCGGCACGGCGCCGGCCGTCAGCACCTCGAACGGCTCCGTGCCCGTCATCAGTGCGGCGAAGCACGCCGTGGCGACAGCGGCGATGCCGCCCAGCGCCAGCCAGAACACCACGGCCAGCGCCCGCCCGCCGGCCCGCGCAACGAGGGGCAGAAGAAAGCCGCCGCCGAGACCGAGCAGGAAGATGTTCAGCGGCTGGATAAGGCTCGCTACCATTTCTGCTCCGTGAAGGCGTCGATCGACAATGTCTTCCCCGCCCGGCTGAGCCGGATGGCGTAGGCCAGCATGATGGCGGTGACGGAAAAGCCGATGACGATGGCAGTCACCACCAGCGCGGAAGGAATAGGGTCCACAGCCCGCGCCACCGCCTGATCCGCCGGCAGCGCGGCATCGATGATCGGCGCCGTACCGCCCGTGATGTAGCCAGTGGCCACCATCACGATGTGAACGCCGGTGTCGATCAGCGCGAAGGAGATGATGATGCGCAGAATGTTGCGCCGGGTCAGCATGCCCCAAAGGCCAATGAGCATGAGGCCGAAACCCGTTGCGAGCACGATGTGAGAAACCAGCCCCGTCATGACGTGTCCTGTCATGGCCTGTCTTGCCCCGCGTCCCTGACCGCGCTCACAGGTGAAACCTGTCCAGAATGACGCTGAGCTCCGCCCCGACCTTGATGCCGAGCAGGGCCGATATCAGCGGAATGGCGCCCGCGCTGAGAACCGTACCGAAGGTGCCGAGCGGCAGGATGCGGTTGTCCAGAAAGCCGTCGGCGAGAAGCAGGCCGAGAATGCCTGTGAGCACATAGAACACGCCGGCGGAGGATTCCACCGCGCTCAGCAGCTTGTGCTTCAACCGCGTCGTCGGGCTCATCACCAGAAGCAGCATCGTTCCCGATGCAACGATGGCACCGCCCTGAAAGCCGCCGCCGGCGGAAAGATGGCCGTGCAGGATAACATAGGCGCCGAACAGGAAGATCAGTGGCAGCAGCACCTCGGTACCGGTGCGTACGATCTCGCCGGCGGAACGCGGCGGCAGGGGCCGGTCTGCCTCCCCCTACTCCTCGTCGCCTTCGCGTCGTGGCGCCAGAAGAATGCCGACACCCGCCGCAACCATGAACAGTACCGCTACTTCGCCCAGCGTGTCGAAACCGCGATAGGTAATGAGAATGCCGGTGATGATGTTCGGCAGGCCCAGTTCCGCCGGACCCCGTCCGACATAATAGGCCGCCAGCGGCCGCAGCGCGGTGTGCTCACTGTAGCCGATCACCACGGCCGCCGCGATCAGCGCAAACAACAACACGGCGAGAGCCGCAAATGCAGTCCGCATCAGCCCGGCTCCCCGCGGGAGGTTGCCTTTGCCTCGTCTTCCGCGAGTTGGTCGATCACCGTGGAAGGCGCCATCGGCGTGCGGATGCGATGCGCGGCCCGCGACAGGGCATGGGAGGACACAGGATTGGTGACGAGCACGAACAGGGCAATCAGAACCAGCTTGAAGGTCCATCCGGGATGGAAGAAGGCCAGCCCGGCAAGCACCAGCATGGTGCCGAGCGTGGTGGCCTTGGTGCCGGCCTGAATGCGGGTAAAGGCATCCGGCATGCGCACCAGCCCGACGCCGGCGGAGAAAAGGAACACAGCACCGGCCAGCACCACGAGGCTGCCGGCAATTTCCGCCACGCTGTCGCTCATGACGGGTCCTCCCCGCCACGGCCGGTTCGCTTCAGCGCATAGAGGAACACCACCGTGGATAGCCCGGCCCCGATCGCGGCCTCCGCCATCGCCACGTCAGGCGCAGCCAGCAGCAGATAGACCACGGACGCGAACAGGCTCGCCAACCCCGCCGCGATCAGGGCCGGCACCGTACGCCCGAGAGCGACCGCCAGAACACCGGCCACGAGGATCGACCCGCACAGCAACAGCACAAACACATCGGACACGCTCACAATCCGCGCTCCAGATAGCGGGCAATGGCCAGCACCGCCAGAAAGGAAAGGCCGCCATAGACCAGTGCTACATCGAGATAAATGAACCGCCCCGCAAGATGCGCATAAAGCGCGATAAGCCCGATGGCGATCACCGTCAGCATGTCGACCGCCACCACCCGGTCAACCACAGTACGCCCCCGCACGAGGCGGACCAGCGCACACAGCACCCCACCTGCTATAAAAAGCCCGGCTACGCGCAGGATGATCTCAGCCAATGATCACAATCCCTTTCTCTACCCGCTGGGCATCGTCGCTCTGGGCAGGCCGCGATGACGGTTCGCCCCTTTGTCGACACACTATAGCTTATCGGCTAACCAATGTTGCCATGAGGTGATGTGGCCTGCTGTCGGTGAGGTGTGAGCTGCTCCCCGAAAATCGGACGCTGACGGAAGCTACGATCTGATGTTTGCTGGTCTCCAAGAGCGAGGAGATCAGACATGTCGAAGCGCAGAAATCATGACG
>DAIPYB010000174.1:0-6138 GCA_036782955.1 Pseudoxanthobacter sp.
GGGGCGCAATCCGGTGTCGTTCGTGGTGCCCTGCCACCGCGTGCTCGGCCAGGGCGGTTCGCTGTGCGGCTATCACTGGGGGCTGGCGCGCAAGCGCGCGATTCTCGGCTGGGAGGCCGGCCACGCCGGCACACTGTGAGAGGGCAGGCGAATCAGGGCTCCAGTTCGGCGTCCCAGTAGAGGAAGTCGAGCCAGCTTTCGTGCAGATAGTTGGGCGGGAAAAGCCGTCCGTTATTGTGCAGGTCCTGCACCGTGGGCCGGAACGGCTTCTGGCGCGGATGAAGCCCGATCTCCGCACAGCTGTGCGAGCCCTTCAGCAGATTGCAGGGCGAGCATGCCGCCAGCACGTTTTCCCACGTCGTCTGGCCGCCGCGACAGCGCGGGATCAGGTGATCGAAGGTGAGATCGGCTTTCGAGCCGCAGTACTGGCACTCGAAACGATCGCGCAGGAACACGTTGAACCGGGTGAATGCCGGATTGCGGGCCGGTTTGACATAGGTTTTCAGCGAAACGACGCTGGGGATGCGCATGTCGAACGTTGGGCTGCGCACCCGGAAATCGTATTCGGAGACGATGTTGACCCGATCCAGAAACACCGCCTTGATCGCGTCCTGCCACGACCAGAGCGACAACGGGTAATAGCTCAACGGACGGTAGTCGGCGTTGAGCACCAGAGCGGGATGCGCATCGGGCGAGACGGCGATAGTCACAGTCTGCTCCTCATGCCGGGGACAACTGTCCCTGTGAACGAGCGCAGACCAGAGTGTAGAGCCATCATGTCGGGCGTGTGAAGTCCCGCCCGGTCATGGCTGGCGTCAAATTCGACCGGCGGCCGCGGGCTGGGAGCCGCGCGGCATTTCACGAAGCCGCCGTGCGGCCTCGCCTCCCGGCGCCCCGCGTTTTATCGGTGCGAAAAGCCCCGGATCGCCGTGCGTCCCTTCGGACGCAGGAACGGTGATCCGGGGTTTTGTTTTTGCGTCGGATTGTTCCGAAAACCGGATTCCACTCTTCGGTCCGGGGCCCTAGCGGCTGAAGGCATCCGCCAGCGAGGCGATGCCGATGGCGGCGCCTTCCGGGTCGATGCCGTGACCCAGTCCCGGGCGGCCGTGCATATCCACCGGCACGCCGGCGGCGGTCAGGGTGTTGTAGGCATCCAGCATTGCCTGCGGCGGCACGATATCGTCGAACTCGCCGTGCACCAGCACCACATGGGGGGCCGGGCGCACCGTCTCCGCCGCCACCCGGCCGGGGGCGGGCAACAGGCCGGAATAGCCGAGCACCAGAGCCGGGGCGGCCGGCCGGCGCAGGCCGACATGCAGGGCCATCATTGCCCCCTGACTGAAGCCCAGCAGGGCGAGGTCGCCATCCCTGAGGCCATGGTGGGCGAGTTCGCCGGCGATGAAGCGCTCCAGCAGATCGCGTGCCGCATCGGCGCCGCGGTCGAATTCCGACGGATCGGTGAACGAGATCGGGAACCATTCCCGGCCGAACGGCGCGCCGCCGCAGGGGGCCGGCCCGTGAGGCAGGGCGAAGGCCACGTCCGGCAACGCCTCGCCGATGGCATCGGCAAGTGGCATCAGGTCGGAGCCGTCTGCGCCGTAGCCGTGCAGCAGCACCACCAGCTTCTTCGCAGGCCCGCCGGAACGGGGAGCAAGGCGGGGTCCATCGAGAGCGGCCATGAGGAGAAGATCCGGAAAAAGGGGGAAGGAAAGCCGGCCGGCGGCGGAAATATCGGGAATGCCAGCCTGCCGCAGGCAGGGGAGACTGAATATCAAGCTGCCGGAGGCAGCGGAGACTTAAATATCAGCCTGCCGGAGGCAGGGGAGGCTTAAATATCAGCCTGCCGGAGGCAGGCCGGCGCCGGCGCGGCGGCGGGCGCCATAATAGGCCCAGAACAGCCGGGCAGCCACCGCGCGCCACGGTTGCCATGCTTCGGCCAGCACCGCAAGGCTCCGGCTGTCGGGGCGCTGCTCCATCCCCAGCGCCTCGCCCACTGCGATGCGCAGCGCCATGTCGCCGGCGGGAAAGATATCCGGATGGCCGGCGCAGAACATGAGGAACGTGTCGGCCGTCCACGGACCGATGCCGCGCAGCGCCGTCAGCTCGGTGCGGGCCTCTGCGGCGGGCAGGGCGGCGAGGCGGATGGGATCGAGGCGACCTTCCGCCACCGCGCCGGCAAGCCCGGTCAGCGTTGCGCCCTTGGCGCGCGACAGGCCCGCCGCCCGCCACCCGGTTTCGCCGAGGGCGAGGAAGCCTTCCGGCGTATCGCCGCCGGCGGCCGCCAGCCGGTTCCAGATGGCCTGCGCGGAGGCCGCCGACACGAGTTGCGCCGTGACGAGCCGGGCGAGGCCGCTGAAGCCGGCGGCCTCGCGGCGCAGCGGCAGCGGACCGGCCTGCCGCGCCACCGCCACGAGCCGCGCATCGGCGGCCAGCAACTCGCGCAGCGCAAAGGCGATATCGGCCTCGCTGTCGATGCGCGCAGGGCGCGCGGCGGTTGGGGGGATGGAATTTTCGCCCGTGTCGTGCATCGTCGGTCGCAGACTGAAAGGGGTGGCACCTGCCGCCATCGTGCCGCAAAGGGCCGCCGATTTGAATCGCCCCGTTTTCCGTTTCGCTCCCAGTCCCAACGGCCGCCTGCATCTGGGGCATGCCCTGTCGGCGCTGCTCAATGCCGACATGGCGCGCAACAGCGGCGGCCGGCTGCTGCTGCGTGTCGAGGATATCGACCAGACCCGCTGCCGCCCGGCGTTCGAGGCCGCGATCTTCGACGACCTGCACTGGCTGGGCGTTGCGTGGGAACAACCGGTGCGCCGGCAGGCGGAGCATTTCGCCGATTATCGGGCGGCGCTCGGCCGGTTGCAGCGGATGGGGCTGGTCGTGCCTTCGTTTGCCTCGCGGCGCGAGATCGCGGCGGCTGCCGGCGAGGCCGCCGCCGCCGGCCGGCCATGGCCGCGCGACCCCGACGGCGCGGTCGTCTTTCCCGGCGACGAGGCGGTGCTGCCGGCCCGCGAGATCGCGCGCCGCCGGGCGCAGGACGAACCGGCGGCGCTGCGGCTGGACCATGGCAGGGCGCTTGCCGCCGTGGCCGGGGCGCTTGACTGGCAGGAGACCGGGGACAGGCAGGGAGCCGGGGACTGGCAGGCGGGCGGGACCGGGCCCGTTGCGGCGCTGCCTTGGCGCTGGGGCGACATCGTGCTGGCGCGCAAGGAGACGCCCACCAGCTATCATCTTTCCGTGGTGGTGGACGACGCGCTTCAGGGCGTCACCCATGTGGTGCGCGGCCGCGACCTGTTCGCGGCCACCGCGGTTCACCGCCTGCTGCAGAGCCTTCTGGACCTGCCGGCTCCGCTCTATCACCACCACCGGCTGATCGTGGACGAAAGCGGGCGCAAGCTCTCCAAATCCGCCGGCGACACGGCGCTGGCGGCTTTGCGCGAACGGGGGCTGACGCCGGCCGATATCCGCCGGCGCGTCGGGCTTGCGCCCTCAGGGCAGGCCGATGATGCCGAGCCACAGGCCGAGGCTGAGGGCGGCGGCAGCCGTTGACAGCGTGATGGTGTTTGAGGCGAGCCCCATGCCGACCCCGGCCCGGTTGGCGATGAGGTAGGCGTTGACCCCCGTGGCGGACGCGGCCGAGACGGTGGCCACCGCCGACCAGATCGGCGGCATGGTGAAGACGTAGCGGCTCATGACGAACACCACGGCCGGCATGACGACCAGCTTCAGCACCACCAGCAGGCTGGAGGGGGCGAGGTGGCCGCCGATGCCGTAGCGCTTCAGGCTCATGCCCAGCGCGAACAGCGCCACAGGCACGGTGGTTTCGGCCAGCCGGTGGACGACCTCCTTGAACGGTCCCTCGATGGGGATGCCGAGCGAGCGCACCGCCGCGCCGGCGAGGATGCCGATGACGATGGGGTTCTTCAGGATGTTGATGACCATGCGCCGCATCAGGCCCATCGGGCTGAAGGCGCGCGCCTCGGCCTTTGCCTCGTGATGTTCGAACAGCAGCGTGGCGGCGATGGTCATCAGCGGGGTGTGGACGGAAAGCAGCAGCAGGATCGGCACATCGCCGGCCTTGCCCCACACCGAGAACACCACCGGGATCGCCATCATGGCGCTGTTCGAGAATGCGGCGGACACGCCGGCCACGACACCGAGGCGCGGATCGCCGCCGAAGAAGGCGCGATAGCACAGGTCGCCCGCCACCCACGCCACCACCACGCCGGTGAAATAAGCCGCCCAGAACGGCCAGGGCGACAGGTCGGGGAAATGTGCCGTCGCCAGTGCGTGGAACAGCAGCGTCGGCAGCGAGATGGTGGCGGCGAATGCCCCCAGCGCATCGCCGACCGGCATCGGCAGGATCCGGAGGGCCGCCACGCCCCACCCCAGCGCCAGCAGGCCGAAGACGGGGGCAAGCAGCACGACGATCTCGGCGAAGGACATGGCTGGAGCACCGGAACAGGCGGTCTGGCCACCGGCAACGCCGCAGGGCGGCGCCGGCATGCCCGGCCATTGATCCTTTCCACGCGGCGCGGCCGGGCGGAAAGGGAGGGGGGAGAAAGGCAGGCGGAGGACGCGGGTCTTTGCGAGGGCTGCCGGCAGGGCAAGTGCGGGCAGTGCTGTGTTGTTCTGCCGCAGGATGGCGGCGCTGTCGAGCGCGTCGCGCGCATGGCCCTTTCCGCCGGGCGCGGGGCTGCGCGTCAGTCTTGCGCAGCGCCGCCGATGGCATGCAGGCTGGCACCGTGCTGCTTCAGCCAGAGGCGGCCCTGCCGGGCTTGCGGATCGAGCCCGGCGACGATGCGCCAGAAGGCGGGAGAGTGGTTCATTTCCTTCAGATGCGCCACCTCGTGGGCGACCAGATAGTTGAGCACGAAGGGCGGGGCCATCACCACGCGCCACGAGAACGACAGCACCCGATCGGAAGTGCAGGAGCCCCAGCGGCTGGTGGTGTCGCGGATGCGCACGGCGCGCGCGCCGATGCCGAGGGCGGCGGTGTGGCGGGTTACGGCGGCCTTCAGTTCCGCCTCCGCCTCGCGGCGCAGGTAGGCGGCGACCCGGCGCGGCAGCGCCGCGGGCTCCCCGCTGACGATCAGCAGGGCCGCGCCGGCCTCGTCGGCGCCGGTGCGCACGCCGCCGCGCAGGTGTCCGTCATGAACGATGGTGTGCGGCGTGCCGCGCAGGGGAAAGGTGGCGCCATCGGCAAATGGGGTGATGGCCGGCCGGCGTGCGAGGCGGGCTTCAAGCCAGTCGCGGTGGGTCTGGAGGAAATCGAGCGCCACCGCTTCCTTTACCCGTGGCGGCACGGTCAGTACCGGGCCGGCCGTGCCGATGGGCAGGCGCAGCGTCATGCGGCGGGCACGGGCATTCACCCGCAGGCGCACCTCGACGGTGCGCCCGGCAAGCGCGACGGTCAGAACCGCCGGCAACGCGGGCTCTCTCGGCCGGCGCGGCCGGGAAAACAGGCTGGGTATGGGCGCCATCGTGCGGGGTTCGGGGCAGTGATCCGGGGCGGCGACGGAAAGGAGCGGCGCCGAGTGCCGCCCCTTTCCGCGATCATGGCCGGGAGTGGGCCGCCGGGCAACGCCCGGCGGTGAGAAAAAGCCCTGCCGGCACGGCACCGCGCCGGCCGCGGCAAGAACTGACCCAAGAACCGACCCAAGAACGACCGACCCAAGAATAACCGATCCAAGAGTCGATCAAAAAACCGACCCGCGAGGACGGTGCCGTCATGCACCCGGGCGGCTGGCGTTCCGGCCGGCCATGAAGCGGTCGAACTCTTCCTGATCGCGTGCCCGGCGCAGGTTGTGGAGGAAGGCGTCGAACTCATCGCGCATCTCGTCGAGCCGGCGGCGTTCAGCCTCCAGCCGCTCCAGTTCGCGGGCGCGATAATCGTCGAAGGCCGTGTTGCCGGTGGCGTGGAACCCGGCAAAGCCGGCCGGTCCGCAACCGGCGCCGGAGCCGCCGCCCCTGAGGCCGCTGCGTCGCAAGCCGCCACGCAGGTCATCGGCGAAGCGGTGGAAATGGTCGCCCCACAGAAGATAGGCGACCATGAGCAGGCCAAGCGGCCACCACAGGATGAATGCGGCGACGGTGGCGATGTAGACGAGCGGGCCGCGAACGGGACGGGAAAAGGCGGTG
>DAIPYB010000175.1:0-6070 GCA_036782955.1 Pseudoxanthobacter sp.
CGGCAGTTCGATGCCGATGGCGTTCTTGCCGGGAATGACCGCCACGCGCGCCGAAATCGCGCTCATCGAGCGGGCGATGTCGTCGGCGAGTCCGATCACGCGGGACGATTTGATCCCCGGCGCCGGCTCCAGTTCGTAAAGGGTGACCACCGGCCCCGGACGGGCATTGACGATCTGGCCGCGCACGCCGAAATCCTCCAGCACGCCTTCCAGCGTGCGGGCGTTGTGCTCCAGCGTCGCCTTGTCGGGCGTCTGCGGGCGTCCGGCCTGTCGCGGCTCGTCCAGCAGCGAAAGGCGCGGCAGCTGGAACGGCTGGTCGCCGCCACGCCGTCCGCGCCCGCCGCCGCGCCGGGTCTGTACCGGCGCCGGCGCGGGGGCTGCATAATGATCCGCGGCAAAGCCGTCGTCGGTTTCAAACGGCAGATCGTCGTCGGGCAGTGCGTCGCGGGCGGCCGGTGCATAGGGCGGGGGCGTCGTGGTCCAGCCATCGGCATCGCCCGCTTCATCCGGCTCCTCGCCATAGAAGCCATCCTGCTCCGCCACGCCTTCCGGCGGCAGGGCATAGGCGTCGTCCGGCCCGGCTTCCGGCAGGCCCATGAAGCCGGGTTCGAGGCGTTCGCCCGGTTCGCGCCGGCGGCGGACGGGGGGCGAGGCGGTTTCGTCTGCCCACTCGATGCCGATCTCGTCGTCGTCCGGTTCCTTGGCGCGGCGTGCGGCGCGGCGCTTGTCCTGCCAGCGGTGGAACCACGCGGTGGACGAAAGCCACCAGTGCCCCGCCACGCCGACGATGGTTTCAAGCCGGCCCGGCGGTTCGTCCGTGTCCTCGCCGCGGCGATCGCGTGTCGGGCGGCGGCGCGGCGCAGGGGCGGGATAGCCGGCGGCATAGATCAGGATGGCCAGCGCCGGCACGGCCAGGACGAGGCCGACACCGGCCTGACTGGCTTCCAGCAGCGATTGCAGCAGCCGCGACGGGCCCGCCAGCACGATGTCGCCCAGCGCGCCGCCGAGGCCGGTGGGCAGAGGCCATGTCGGCGGCGGCTCCAGCGCGCCGAGGGCGGCGGCGGCAACCAGTACGCCGGCGATCCATGCCGCCACGCGCGCCTTGCGCACCCGGCTCGGCTTGCCGCTTATCATGCGGATTGCCCACAGCACCGGCAGCGCCAGCAGCACGACGACGCCGAGCCCGAGCATCTGGATGAGAAAATCCGCCAGCGAAGCGCCGAAGAACCCGAGCCAGTTGTGCATCGGGCCGTCGGCGGCATAGCTGAGGCTGGGGTCGTTGACCGACCATGTGGCAAGGGCCGTGACCGTGGCGCCCACGCCGGCCAGAATGGCAAGGCCGCTCAGCAGCGCGAGATTGCGGTGCAGAAAGTCGATGACCCCGCCCGGCTTGTCGCCCGGTGCGGCAAGGCCGGCGGGGCGGTCTTCAGGCGGAAAGGCGATGGCTTTCGGCATGGGCGCGTCACCCTTCGTCAAACGAATGTTTCGGCAAGCCGCGTCAGGGCGGCCGCGGTGGCGTCCGGCCCGTCGACAAGGGCAAGGCGCAGATAGTCGGTGGCGGGGTTGCGGCCGTCCGGCCCAGTGGCGGCCAGATAGCCGCCCGGCACGGCGCGCACGCCGGCCGCGCGCCACAATGTCTGCGCCGCTGCCTCGCCGCCGCCGAAGCGCGCCACGTTCAGCCACAGGAAGAAGCCGCCGGCCGGCACCACGTCGCCGAAGGCCGGGCCGAGCAGCCGGTCCGCCAGCGCGAACTTCTCGTCATAAAGCCGGCGGTTCTCCGCAACATGGGCTTCGTCGGAAAAGGCGGCTGCACCCACCGCCTGAACCGGCGTTGGCACCTGCGGGGCGGCGATGTTGCGCAGCGTCAGCCAGCGCGCCAGAAAAGCCGGGTCGCCGGCCGCGAACCCGCAGCGCAGCCCAGCCAGATTGGAGCGCTTGGAAAGCGAGTTGAACACGATCACCTTTTCCGCCGTGCCGCTGGCCTTCGCCGCGCTGAGCGCACCGGCCGGCGCGCCGGCGGCGGCGCGGTAGATTTCCGAATAGCATTCGTCGGCGAAGACGTAGATGTCGTTGGCGCGCGCCCACGCGATCAGGCGTTCCCATTCGGCGGCAGTGGCCACCGCGCCGTCGGGATTGGCGGGGGAGGCGAAATAGATGGCGATGGTGCGTGCCACCAGATCGGGGTCGAGGGTTTCCAGATCGGGCAGGGCACTGCCGGGCGTGGCGGCCAGCATCACGGCCTCGGCTCCGGCGGCCTCGGCCCCGGCGGCATAGGCGAAATAGAACGGGTTGGGCAGCAGCACCGCCGGCCGCGCCGGTTGCTTTGCGGAGAACTGGCGCGCGCCGAGGGCAGCGAAGAACAGTCCCTCGCGGCTGCCGTTAAGCGGCAGGATGCCGGTTTCCGGATCGATGAAGCCATCGAGGCCGAAGCGCCGGTCGAGCCAGCCGGCAACCGCCTGCCGGAACGCCGGCGTGCCCTTGATGGCGGGATAGCGGCCGAAACCGGCGAGATTTTCCGCCAGCACCGGGCCGACGAAGGCCGGCATCGGATGGCGTGGCTCGCCCACGCCGAGATCGATCGGGGACGCACCCGGCGCGATGCCTTCAAGCAGTCGGGTCAGCCGTTGAAAGGGCGATTGCAGGGCGGACTGGGTGGTCATGGCTTCAAACGGGCTCGGAAGGATCATCGGATGCGCGGCGCCGGCCGGAACAAGGGCGCGGGGCAAGGCCGAGCCTAGCCGGAACATGGTTAAAAGCTTGTCACCACGATGGCGCTGGCGCGACTTCGCCGGCCTCAGAACCGCATCTTCAGCGTGCCCTGCACGGCGTTTTCCTGCGCGGACGAGCCGAGCTGGCCATAATAGCCAAGATCGAAGCGCAGCCCGGAGGCCGTCTCCAGCACCACGCCCGCGCCGAGCAGCAGGGCATCGCGCGCCACCGGGGCACCGGCAAGCGAATAGGATGAACTCGCCCCCGTGAAGGCAAGGGTCGTGGTCGGCACCGGATTGCTGAAGACGTGCTGCCAGGCGACATCGCCGCGCAGCGCGAAACCGGCCGTGACCGGCACCGCGAACCGCGCGCCCAGCGTGGAAGCGACCGTGGCGAATGTGCCGGACTGGCCGGAGAGGGCGGAATCCGACCCGGTCTCGGTAAAGTCCCCGCCGGTGACGCCGGTGTAGCTGAGGCCGGCGAACGGCTCTATCGACGTTGTGCCGAGGCCGAACCGGTAGCCGGCCTCGCCGAACACCTGCGTGATGCCGGCGTCATAGCTGGCGCGGTTGACGGCCGAGTAGCCGGTAAAGGCAACGGTGCGCACCGTCTGCACGCTCTGCCAGGTGTGGGCGACGCCAAGGCGCAGCGCCAGCGCGTCGAATGTCAGCGCGCCGTAACCGCCGAAAGTGCCTCCGCGCACGGTGCCGGAGGAGGCGCGGGCATCGAGGTCGAAATGTCCGCCGCCATAGCCGCCAAACAGGCCGACGCGCAGGTTGCCCTCGCCGGCCGGCCACAGATAATCGGCGCCGATCAGGCCGCCGGCGAGGGTGTTGTTGATGTCCGCCGTGTTGGGGCTGTCGCCGCCGTTGTTGCCGGCACCGCCATAGCCGCCGGCCCAGAAGGAAAGGCCGTCCATCATGCCGGCGGCATGAAGGCCTGTTGCGGGACCGTCGGGATAGACCGGCACGGCGGCGCTTTCCTCCAGCGCGGCGGCCGTTGCATCGCGCGGGTCGGCCCTGAGGCGCCCCAGCACGGCCTGCCGGATCAGGTCTGCCTGCACGGTCATCACGGTCTTGACGCCGGCGAAGATCTCGCCGGACAACGCGTCCAGCGCAGCCGGGGCCGTCTGGAAATCGAGCAGCACCAGCGTCGCCAGCAGCCGGCTCGAAAGCGGAAGGGTGTCGGCGCCAAGGCCGGTCTGGCGCTGGTTCGCTGTCAGGCCCGCCAGCGAGAAACTGGCGCCGCCGGCATGGCTGAACAGCACCGAAACGCTTGACCCGGTGTAGGTCAGGGTCGTGCCGAGGAAGGGATAGGGACCGGTAACGCCGCCGAGCGGGTTGGTGACGGCGCTGAAAGTGCCGGTGATGCCGCCGTCGGCAGTGATGAGCGTGTAGGATGCGATGCCGGGCACGAAGCCTTCCAGCGTCGTCACGGACACCGTGCCGCCGGACAGGGTGAGGCCGCCGCTGACGGCGATGGTGTCGGATATGCCGGCCGCGCCTACCTTGGCGGCAAAGACCGAGCCGGGCAGGAAGCTGGCATTGCCGCCCACGCTCAGTTCCGCCACCGCGTCCCCGGTGGAATAGAGGCCGCTGTTGATGAAATTGCCGGCAATGCCGCCGGCTCCTTCCACGCTGCCGCTGTTGATCAGGCTGCCGTTGATGGAGCCGCGGGAATAAAGCGTGCCCGCGTTGGTGATGTCGCCGTTGACGGCGCCGTCGTTGGTGGCGGTGCCGGCATTGACGAGGGTGCCGTCCACCGCGCCGTTGTTGACGAAGGTGGCGCCGGCCGCGTTGTCGATGGTGGAATTGAGCTGGCCGCTGTTGGTCAGGCTGCCGCTGTTGGCGATGGAGCCGTTGATGGTGCCGCTGTTGGCCAGCGTGCCTTCTGCCTCGTTGGTGACGGTGCCGTTGATGACGCCGCTGTTGAGCGCGGTACCGGCATTGTCGAGGCTGCCGGTCAGCGAGCCGCTGTTGTCGTAGCTGCCGGTGGCGGTGTTGGTAACGTCGCTGTTCGACTGGCCGGCCCCGCTCCACTGGCCGGAATTCGTTACCGTGCCGTTGAGCGATCCCGATTGCAGGAACACGCCCCCGGCCTCGTTGGTGACGGCGCCGTTGATGAGGCCGTAGTTATTGAAGTCGCCGCTGCTGGTGACGTCGCCGTTGATCGAGCCGCCGTTGAGAAACGTATTGCTGTTGGTGACGTTTCCGATGATGCCCTGGGTGCCGCTGAAGGTGCCGGTGTTGACCACGTCGCCGTTGATGGAACCGGTGCCGCGCCAGTCGCCGCTGTTCGTCGCGCCGCCGTTTACGGTGCCATCGTTGATGGTGCTGCCGGAATTGGTGACGCCTTCGGCGATTTCGCCGGAATTGTTGAGCGTGCCGCGGGTCTCCACCGTGCCGGTGACGCGGTTCTGATTGTTCAGCGTGCCTGCCGGCTCGATGAGAACGGAGGCGTCGAGCAGGTCGGTGTTGGTGTATTCGCCGTTCTCGATCACCAGCGTGCCGGCGAGCTCGCTGTCGGCCGATTGTGCCAGCGCGGGCGCGGCGAGGACGGCGAGGACGGCGAGGGGGGCGGCAAGGGCGGCGAGCCGCCGGCCTCCTGCCACGGCAGGCACGGTCTGTCGGCCGGCCGCCGAAAAGGACATGGCGGCTGTCCTGTCGGTTTTGCTCTGCCGGTCCGCCACGCCTCTGCCTCCGCGCCGCTCGTCTATGGAATGTGCGCCGCGTTCGGTCTGCCCCCGAATCCCCGGCCATGTGGCGTTAACCTTGCGGCCGAGGTCTTTAAGAAACGTTCACCACGACAAACGAAAACGGCCCCCGGATGCCGGGGGCCGTTGACGCGGGGTCGTTTTCGGGCGGTGCGGGCCGTCAGGCGGCCAGGCCCTTCTCGATCAGCGCCGACAGGGCCGTGGCGAAGGCGGCCGGGTCTTCCGGCACCTCGCCGTCGAGGATACGGGCCTGACCGAACAGCAGCGTTGCGCTTGCCTCCACGTCCGCTGCCGCGCCGCCGGCAGCGGCCTTCGCCGCCAGCGCCTTGATGAGGCTGTGACGCGGGTTCAGCTCAAGCACCGGAGCAAGGCCGGCGCTCTTTTCGCCGGAGCGCGACATCAGCTTCTCAAGCTGGCGGTCGGGGCCGAAATCAGGTGCCACGAGGCAGACCGGGCTGGTGGCCAGCCGTTCCGATGTGCGCACGTCGCTGACCTTGTCGCCGAGCGCCTGCCGGATCAGGGCCGACAGCGTGGCGATCTCGCCGGCCTTGCCGGCTTCCGGTTCGTCGGCGCCATCGGTCAGCGGAATCTGTGCAAGGTCGTCGCTGCCCTGCGTGACGGAGCGGAACGGCTTGCCCTCGTAGCCGA
>DAIPYB010000176.1:0-6035 GCA_036782955.1 Pseudoxanthobacter sp.
GGGGGGGGGGGGGGGGGGGGGGGGGGTGGGGTAGGCGGGGACCGGTGCCGAAGAGGCGGTCTCGCAATGTGCCCGGTGCGTAGTCTTTTTGCTGCAGGCCGCGGGCCTGGAGGACCGGGGTGACGTGCCGGATGAAATCGGCGAACGTGCCGGGCGTGGTCTGGTAGATCACGTTGACACCGTCGATGCCGGCCTCCTGCCAGCGTTCCAGTTCGTCGGCGATCTGCTCGGGCGTGCCGATGATGCGGTTCGTGCCGGCATAGGCGAAGCCAAGATCGCGCACGGTGGCGCGCTTGCCGGGATGAGCTTCTTCGAAGAAGCGGATGATGCCCTGCACGCCGTCGATTTCAAGTTCGTCCACCGGGCAGTCTGGATCGAGCTGGCCCAGGTCGATGCCGAGATCGCGGCTGATATGGGCGAGAAGACCGTCGAGGCTGGTATCTTCTTCAAGATCGCGGGCGCGACGGCGGGCCTCGTCTTCTGTGGAGCCGACCACGAAGGTCAGGCCCTGAATGATCTTCACATCGTCCGCATGCCGTCCGGCGGCAACAGCCTGTCCGCGGATATCGGCCGCGACCTTGCGCACGCCTTCCGGGGAAAGAGCGGCGATGAAGGTGCCTTCCGCGTTACGTGCGGCAAAGGCCCGGCCAGCCCGCGAGGCGCCGGCCTGAAACAGAACCGGGGTGCGCTGGGGCGAAGGCTGGGACAGGTGAGGCCCCAGAACCTTGTAGCGACCGCCGCTGTGGTGAATGCGATGCACCCGCGCCGGATCGGCATACCGGTTGCCGGCGCGGTCGAGGATCACCGCATCATCATCCCATGAACCTTCCCACAGCTTGTAGACGACATCGATGTATTCATCCGCCCACTGATAACGCTGGTCGTGGGGCACGATGCGGTCGAAGCCGAAGTTCTGCGCGGCGTTATGGCTGACGCTGGTGACGATATTCCAGCCCACGCGTCCCTTGCTGAGGTGGTCGAATGTTGAAACCCGCCGGGCGAAATTGAACGGATGATCCTGAAGGATCGATGACGTAAAGACGAGACCGAGATTTTGAGTGGCACCAATCAGCGCGGCGGCAAGCACGCCGGAATCATTGATCGGGATCTGGACGGCTTCCTCGATATAGTGGTCCCAGCCGCCCTTGTAGGCGGGATCAATGCCGATGATGTCGGCCAGAAACAAGCTATCGAACTTGCCGCGTTCCAGAAGCTGAACAAGCTCTACCCATGGGGCAAGATCGTTGAACTCGGTCTGCCGCGTCTCCGGCCGGCGCCACAGGCCGTGATAGACATGCGACACGGCGTTCATGGAGAAGCCGTTGAAAATAAGCCGGCGGGTCATGGGCTGTTTCCTGTTCCGGGAAAGGCAACGGGCAGTCCAGGCCGGGCGCAATGACCCGGCCCCGGCGGCACGGTTGTTATTTCACGATCGCGGTCTGGCTGCGTTCACGGCTGACCAGAACTGCGGCGATGACGACCGCGCCCTTCACGATCATCTGCGAGTACTGGGAAACGCCCATCAGGTTCAGGCCGTTGTCGAGAATGGCGATGATGAGCACGCCGATCAGGGTCCGCTGGGGACCACCCGAGCCACCCGCGAGCGAGGTGCCACCCACGACGATCGCGGCAAGGGTGTTGAGCAGCAGGTCCTGTCCGAGGGACGGCCCGGCCGCGCCGAGACGGGCAACGGCGAGAATGCCTCCGATGCCGGCCAGCAGACCGGAAAGCACGAAGGCATAGATCTTGTAGCGGTTCACCGGCACGCCTGCCGTGCGTGCCACCGTCTCACCGCCGCCGATCAGATACATGTAGCGGCCGAAGCGGGTGCGGGAAGCCACCACCACGACGACGGCCCAGGCGATTATGGCGCACAGGGCGATGTTCGGCAGGCGGGGAATAAGTTGGCCGACGGCGAGCTCCTCCAGCCCCGGCGCATCGAACGAAATGGCGCGGCCTTCGAGGATCTGCAGGGCAATGCCGCTGAAGACGGATAGCGTGCCGAGCGTGACGACGAAGGAAGGAATGCGACCGCGCACGTAGATAAGGCCGTTGACGAGGCCGAGCAGGGCGCCGATTGCCGCGGCGACGACGATAATGCCCTGGCCGATCCCGGTGGCGTTGAGGACCTGCACGCTGGCCGCGCCGACGAGGAGAACGGTTGCCCCCACGGACAGATCGATGCTGCCCATCAGGATGACGAAAGTGCAGCCAAGGCAGGCGATGAGCAGGGTGCCCGCCTGTCCGGTGATGGCGCTGAAATTGCGCAGGCTGGCGAAGGATTCTGTCGCCAGCGAGAAAAAGACGATCAGGCCGAGGACCACTGCGACGGGCAGCCAGAGGCTCTTGTCGAGCGAGAGTGCGGGCAACAGCCGGCGCGGCAGTGCACCGGCGGCGGCATCAGATGGAATGTTCATGGGATGATTTCCTTCAATGCAGCGCGGTCGCGCCGGCCGGGGAGGCGGCTGTCGCGGACGCCGGGGGCAGGGTGGCGTGCGGTTCTGCCGTGTCTGGCCCGTCATCGCCGGACTGGGGCAGCATGGCGGCCACCAGCTCGCGCTCGCCGGGCTTGGCCTGCGGCGGAGCATCGATTTCCTTCACGACCCTGCCGCGCTGCAGGATCAGGATGCGATTGGAAAGGCCGATCAGTTCCAGCAGTTCGTCGGTAATCAGCACCACCGCCACGCCCTTGTCGGTAAGATCGCGGATCAGGCGGTAGATTTCTTCCTTGGCGCCGGCATCGACACCTCGGGTCGGGTTGTCCAGCACCAGAACGCCGGGGTCGCGCGCCAGCCAGCGCGCCAGCACCACTTTCTGCTGATTGCCGCCGGAAAGGCGGGCGCAGACTGTTTCCGGCTTGGCTGAACGGATCGAGAGGGCGCGGGCATAGTGCGCGGCGGTGGCAAGCTCGCGCCTGCGGCGCCAGAAGCCGAGGCGGTTGGAGAACAGGTCCGCGCCGGAGGCAAGCGACAGGTTCCACGCCACGGGGAAGGCGGCGATCATTCCTTCCGTCAGCCGCTCTGCGGGCACATAGCCGAGGCCGGCGGCAACATGGCGGCGGATGTCCGGCTTGCCGGGCACGGTCTTCTCAAGGCCGACGGTGCCAGTGGTCACGGTATCGATGCCGGCGATGCCGCGCCCGAGTGCGCTCTTGCCGGAATCCAGCAGGCCGCCGATACCCACCACTTCGCCGGCGCGTGCCTCGAAGCTGACGGCGTGATAGTTCTCGCCATCGCCGAGATTGCGCACCGACAGCCGCACCGGGCCGCCGTCGGTCTTCTTCTGGCGGTTCTCGTGGAAATAGTCGTCGGCACGCTCGCGGCCGACCATCAGGCCATGCAACAGGCTTTCCGTTGCGTCGTTCGGGGCCAGCCGCTCGACGAGCGCACCGTCCTTGAGCACGTAGATGAGGTCGGAAACAGCCAGCACTTCCGTCAGGCGGTGCGAGACGAACAGCAGCGAGCCGACAGTGCGCAGCCGCTGCACCAGTGCGAAGAAGGCTTCTTCATCGCGCCGGTCGAGGGCCGAGGTCGGCTCATCCAGCAGCACGAACGGCTGCCGGATGCCGCCGAGATGGATCGGCGCCAGACAGGCCCGCGCGATCTCGATGGACTGGCGGCGTGAGAAATCATAGTCGCCGGTGCGGCGGCGCACATCCACGTCGAGACCGGCTTCCTCCACGATGCGCTCGGCGGCGGCGATCATCGACCGCCGGTCGATAAAGGCCCCCGCGCGGTCGAACCCGCGCTCATAGCCGAGCAGCAGGTTCTCATAGACCGGCACGTTGGCGACCAGCGACTGTTCCTGAAACACGCGGGTCACGCCGCGCGCCACGGCCGCCCCATAGCCTTCCGGCGCATAGGCCGTGCCACCAAGGCTCATGGTGCCGGTATCCGGCCTGACGATGCCGCTCAGGATATTGAACAGCGTCGATTTGCCGGCGCCGTTTTCGCCCACGAAGGTCACGACCGCATTGCGGGGCACCTCGAAGCTGACCTGATGGAGCACGGTGTTGGGACCGTAGCTCTTGGAAAGGCGGCTGGCCGAGAAAAGCGGTTCGCCCGGCGTTGCCTGCGAAGCTGTCATCGTCGCGTTCCGTGCGGGGGAAAAGGGGGAGTGTGCCGGCGGCATGCCGCCGCCGGCACCGGATCGGTCGGATCACGCCTTGCTGTTGGGCGAGGGGCCGTCGAACTTGATCTTGTAGTGGTCGGCATATTCCTGCTTCACCGCGTCCCACTCGCCGTTCTGGTGGGCTTCGGTGTAGGCCTTCGGCGCCTCGTAGCCTTCGGGCTTGGGATAGCCTTCCCAGTGCTGGAAGATATCGATGGGGAACAGGTCGGCCTGCGGATCCCAGTCGTTGGGGTGCAGCACGCGCGAGAGCTTGCGATAGTCGAACGGCTCGACATTGCCGTTGTCGACATAGCGCGCGATGTAGCCATCCACGTTGTCGGGGGTGACGATGGTAGAGTTCCAGTAGAGCATCCGCTCCGGCGTCTTCGGCTGGAAGCCGTGGGTGACGTCATAGATACGGGCGGCGAAGAACGCGCCGGTGAACACCGGGCTGTTGCCGGAGGTCGCAAGCTGCTGGCCCTTGGCAATGGCCTTCGCGCCCAGCGAGGTGCCGTCGGCGCCGACGATGAAGATGTCCTCGCCCGGAACGAGACCCGCCTGTCGCACGGCGGTGATGGCGCCCTGTGCCTCATCGTCGTTCTGCGTCACGATGCCGACCACGTCCTTGTTGCGGGTCAGCAGGTCTTCGGTGGCCTTCAGGGATTCCTCGCGCAGCCACTTGCCGGGAAGCTGGTCCACCAGCTTCGTCTTGGGGAACTTGGCAAAGGCGCTGTCGCGGCCGGCATTGCGTGCGATTTCGCACCAGTTACCCGGCGTGCCGGTGAGCGCGACGATGTTGCCGCCTCCGAACTTGTCGGTCACCTTCTGCAGCAGAACCTCGGTCACGCCGCGGTGGGCGGCACGCTCCTCGGGCACGGCGTAGAGGGTATAGTATTGGCCGGCATCGAACGGGGTGTACCAGGCAAGGCTGTCCCAGATGGCGCCGAAATAAACGTTCGAGTCTGTGGCCAGTGTCGACACGCGCTTCAGGGCACTGCCATCCAGAATGTTGAAGAAGCCGCCCTGCGCATCCTGCGTGGTCAGCTGCTCGAACTGGTTGAGCTGGCGGTTGCTGTCGATCTGCCCGTCAAGGAAGGCGTAATTGAAGCCATAGTCCTTGGCGACCGCCTCGGCACCCTTGCTGACAAGCTGGTTATATTCGGTCGAGGCGCTCCACGCGAGATAGGCGACCTTGCCGTTCGGGCTGGCGACGGCGGCAGTGGGCAGGCCATAGGCCGCGCAGGCAGCACCGACCGCGGCGCCGGCCGAGGCCAGCGCCAGAAAATCGCGCCGCGACACGCCGTGGGTGTCGAGTTTCTCCATGTAGCTGTCCACGACGCGCTTTTCTTCAAAGCGCGGCAGGCTGCGGGCAAAGGCCTTGATATCGAACCGCTTGACCATCGGGTCCTCGTTCTGGGGGAGTAGTAAAAGGGGGCAATTGGGCGTTGGCGATGCGGGTCGCATTGGGGCTGCCGGGGGCGGTCTCTGTCGTGCCGCGCCCGGTGCATCAGGTCCGGCCGCCGGGCGGGGACCGTCGAACATGATCGTGTCGTGACCGCCCTGCGCCCGTCGCTCCCGCGGGACACGGGATTGAACGCGCAGGCGGATGAACCTGTCGGGGCAGAGACCGCCCGTCTTCAAGGGCCGTGGACAGCGGTGGAAGCTGGCTTCGGGTGCGCTGTTCTCTCGACCCACCAGTAAGGAGGGCAGCGGGAAAACAGGCACGAAAAGCCGTGCCCGGTTGCGTGCCTGCAACCCGACGCGAAACCGCCAACGCCGGCCCGGCCGGCATTTTTAGTCAGAACGCACGAATGATCCGGCCGGTGGTACGCCATGCGCCGGAAGCGGCCGGATCTGGATCAGGCCGGTATCTTCGCCGATCCTGCGGCCTCGATCTGGCGGACCAGCGGCAGTACCCGCTCACC
>DAIPYB010000177.1:0-6030 GCA_036782955.1 Pseudoxanthobacter sp.
GGTCTTTGTCGAAGACCTAGTCCCACTTACCGGGCAGTGAAGCTGAGGGGCGATCGGTCGTCAAGAAAAAATACAGATAATATTGAATCTGTGATTCAAAACGCGATAGACAAGACTTGTTATACAATATAAATTGTTGTGTTTTTCGCAAAAATATTAAATTTACAGATGCTTTTTGATGATTATATTTGTTATATAATTTGAATTACGACACAAAATGAAAGAATAAACTCTGAAAATACGTGTGATGTTGTTCCTTAAGAACAAAAATCGTCGTTCTTCTGTGTGCTGCTATATTCACCGCCGGATTGCTGCAGTGCATTCACGAACAGAGATGTAGAAGCAGCTTCAAGGCGGGTTCTTTGTTGCGTTGCTGCAACGCGGTGTCTTTTTAAGTGCGCGCGGCCGTCCCGGGCGGGCAAGAGAGGCCGGATTCCCGCCGTTTGCGTGCGCTGACGGGGCGGCGGGCAGGCAGAATGCCACCCAGCCGGCCCTACTTTTCCGTTGTTCTCGGCAGGCGAATGATGAAGGCGGTGCCTTCTCCCTCGGACGAGCGCAGCTCAATGGTGCCACCGGCGGCCGTCACCACGCGCTGGACGATGGCCATGCCAAGCCCTGCGCCCGATCCGCCGCTGCGCTTGCGCCGCCAGAAACGCTTGAAGATCTGCGGCTGAATCTCGGCGGGGATACCCGGCCCGTTGTCTCGCACAGTCAGCGTGCCGTCCGTGTCTATGACGACGTCGATGCAGGTGCCGGGCGGCGTGTGGCGTATGGCGTTTTCGATGAGGTTGCGCAGAAGGTGCCAGATATCCTCCTCACGCACCGGCACGAAGACCGCATCTGCGCCGTCGGGCTCGCTCAGGCCCAGATCCTGTCCCTTGCGAATGGCCTCCGGTCCGAGAGCGGCAAGGAGCGAGCGGCTGACGGCGATCAGATCGGTGGTCTCCTCGCAGGCCGGACGTGCCTGATCGAGCACCGCCATGTCCAGAAGCTGGCTGACGATGCGGCTCATCCGCCGCACGTCGTCCTGCAGCGTGGTGCGGATATCGGAGGGCGGCAGGCTTTGCAGTCGTGCATCCAGCACCGCCAGCGGCGTTCGCAGTTCGTGGGCAGCGTCGGCCGTGAATTCTTTCTGCAGCTGATAGCCATGCTCGACCCGCTCAAGGGCGGCGTTGAAGGCTTCCGCCAGCGGCTTGATTTCGGCCGGCAGGCTTTCGATCGGCAGGCGGACATCGGTGCGGTTCGGATCCAGCCCCTGCACGTCGCGGGCGACCGCCAGAACGGGCCGGAAGAAGCGGCGGATCACCAGACCGTCCAGCAACAGGAGGATCGCCAGCAGCGGCACCGAGATTGCCAGCGAACGCCACAGGAAGCCCTGCGCGACATCGTCGAACACGACGTCCTGATCCGTCACGTTCCAGCCGGCGGCGATCCAGATCTTTTCCGTGCCGATCGTGACCGGCCGGGTCAGCACATCGAAGGTGCCGGTGTCGGCGTCCAGACTGGAATATAGCGTCTTTTCACCCCGTTGGGCGGTGGCCAGTACCGCAGCATCGCGCGTCGACGAACTCAGCAGCACCGTGCCGTTGTCGTTCATGACGGCAAAGACGAATTCCTCTCCCGACCAGTCGTCGCGTGCGCGCAGGTTCTCCGTGAAACGCGGCGCGCCGTCCGGACCGGGCGCAAGGGTTGCCCGCAGGGTATCAAGGCGGTCTTCAAGGACCTTGGTCTCGAAATAGGTGATGCGCTCGCGCAGCATCAGATCGATGACCAGCGGCACGATGACGGCGGCAAGCGCCAGCAGAACGGCGTGGAGAAGAAAGACACGACCGTGAAGGCTGCCGAGAAAAGGCCGTTTCATGATGCAGCCGCCAGCATGTAGCCGACGCCGCGTACGGTATGGATCAGCACGGCGGCCTTGCCGTCCTGAAGTCGCTTGCGCAGGCGGTGGACATAGACTTCCACGGCGTTGGATTCGAAATCGTCGTCGAGGCCGAACAATTCGTTCTCGACACTGGCCTTCGGCACGATCTTGTCCTGCCTGCGCAGCAGCAGTTCCAGAAGCTGCGTCTCGCGGGCGGAAAGGCGCAGGGCCGCGCCATCGACGCTGGCGGCCTTGGATTCGGTGTCGAATACCAGATTGGCGAGCGTCAGCTGCATGCCCATCAGTGCCCCCGGCCGGCGCAGCAGGGCGGCAATGCGGGCCTTCAGCTCCTCGAACGCGAACGGCTTGACGAGATAGTCGTCGGCGCCCTGTTCCAGCCCCTTCACCCGCTCCTCCATGGCGCCGCGGGCGCTGAGGATGAGTACGGGCACGCCCTGCCGCTTGGCGCGCACATGGCGCAGCACCTTCAGCCCGTCGCCGTCCGGCAGGCCGAGATCGAGGATGACGACCGAATAGGCGCGGGTATCCAGCACCGAGATCGCATCTTCCACGCCTGCGACGTGATCGACGGAAAAGCCGGCCGTGCCAAGCTGGGTCGCCGTCAGGTCGGCGAGTTCCTCATTGTCTTCGACGAGCAGGATACGCATGGCATCGGCTCCGTGGGGTGCGGCTGGTGGCCGGCGGTCAGCTTAACTGCCGGCGGATGAGATCGCTGAAAAGGCCGCCGGCGGCGGCGAGGCTGTCGTAGGTTCCGGTCTCGACGACGCGGCCGGCGTCCATCACCACGATCAGGTCGGCGTCGCGCACGGTGGTAAGGCGATGGGCGACAACGATGCGGGTGGCGTTCATCTGCGCCAGCACGTTCATGACGCGGGCCTGCACCAGATTGTCGAGCGCGCTCGTGGCCTCGTCCAGCAGCATGATGCGCGGTCGCCGGGCGATGGCGCGCGCCAGCAGCAGGCGCTGGCGCTGGCCGCCGGAAAGCGTGGTGCCATTGTCGTCCACATAGGTGTGGATGCCCATCGGCATGGCGGCGAGGTCCGGGCCAAGGCCGGCGCAGTCGGCGGCAGCCCAGGCTTCTTCCGCCGACAGCGGCGCCGCGCCGGCGATGTTCTGGTAGATGCTGCCGGCCTCCAGCCGGCTGTGCTGCAGCACAACGCCCAACTGGCGGCGTACAGCGCCCGCATCGAGATCGGCAAGATTGCGCCCGTCGACGAGCACCTGCCCGCTGTCCGGCGTTTCGAAGCCGATCAGCAGGCGCAGCAGGGTCGATTTGCCCGAGCCGGAGGGGCCGACGACGGCAACGAAAGCCCCGGCAGGCACCCGCAGCGATATGTCATGGAGTGCAGGCTCGCCGCCGGGATAGCCGAAGGAGGCGCGTACCACCTCGATCTCGCCGCTGATCCGGCCCGGGTGCAGGCCCCGGCCAGAATTTTCCTCCGGCTCGCTCAGGATGGGGCGGACACGATCCCACAGCGGTGCCACGGCGGCGAGCGCCGGGATAAGGCCGGCGAGCGACAGCGTGGCGGCAACGAACTGGCCGAAAACGCCGGAATAGGTCACATAGTCGCCGAGCTTCATCGGGCTGAGGCCGAAGCCGACGAGGCCGATCAAGGCGGCCATGATGAGAATGTTCCAGCCGGCGCCGAACGCGGTCACGCCGCTGCCCACCACGTTGACCCGGTAGTGCAGGCTCTGGTCCACGGCGAAGAGGCGAATCCAGCGGGCGAGAAGCCGGCTTTCGGCCGCCGCAACCCGCAATTTCGACAGGCCCTGAAAGATTTGCACCGTCAGGGTCTGCATGCGGCCGGCATTGTCCAGCGCCTTGCGCTGCATGGCGGTATTGAAGAGGGCATGGCCCGTCAGCAGCACGATTTCCACCGCGCAGACGCCCAGTGCCAGCAATGCCGGCGCCATGCCATAGCTGAACAGCACCACCAGATTAATCAGCGAGAACAGGGCGCTGACAAGGGCGGTAAGGGTGGCGAAACCCACCGTCCGGCGCATCTGGTTGACGGCGTCGGTGCGCAGCGCCAGGTCGCCGGCGCCAAAACGGCGGAAGAAACCGGCCGGAAGGCGCAGCAGCCGGTTCCACAGCGCACCTTCGACGGCGGAGCCGAGCAGGCTTTCGGCGCGCAGCACCGTCAGTCCCCGCGCCAGTTCAAAGCCGATGATGCCGCAGGAAACCGCCAGAACCGCGCCGATCAGCTGCACCACTTCGCTCTGCACGCCATCGGGAATGACGGACTGGATGAGAAAGCCGGACAGGAACGGGGTGGCCAGTCCGAGCAGGCTGGCGAACAGGCTGGTGATGGCGATCAGTACAAGCTCGCGTCGGGCGAGACTGGCCGTGAAGGCGATCAGCGCGCGGCCGGGGCGGGCCACCATATCGCCAAAACCGCGATAGAGCACATAGGCGGGCTCGGCGAGAGCCGCCGTGGCGGCCGCCGTGACGGGCCGGGTGCTGCCATCCGGATGGTGGATGCGCCACTGCCGTCCATCCGCGATGATCGCGACGGGCGTGCCGTCCTGCAGAAAGCCCAGCATGGCCTCGCCGGAGGCACGCCACCATTGCGGCGCGAGCCGGATGCGTCGGGCACGCAGGCCGGCGCCTTCGGCCAGAACCTTGATATATTCATCGGGGTCGCCGGCCGTCAGCGGCGGTGCCAGTTCCCCGTCCAGCCGGGCGCCGGCGGCTTCCGCCGCAAGGCGCAGCATGGCGACGAGGGGCGGTTCGGCAAAGCCGTTCGGCGCGGCCATTGCCGGTCCCGTCCCGCCCAGCCGGTGCAGGGCGCCGGCGAGAACGGCGGCATCGGCATCGGCCGCAGCTGCCACGCGGCGGGCGAATGCATGCGCCTGCCGGCGCTGCCAGCTGGCAAGGCCGGCGGCAAGGGTGGCAGTGAAATCTTCAAGGGCCGTGGCCAGCAGGCCGCCGCGGGCCAGTTCCTCAGTTGCGGCAAGATGGAGCGTGGCGCCGGCGGGCGTGCCGACGGGGGCGTCGCGCAGCAGCGGGAAGGGCGGGGCACCAGCCCCCACGCTGTGGCCCAGCCACGGCTCGCCCGCAGTCCCCGCGCGCACCTGACACCACAGCACCGCCTCCCCGGCCGGTGCTACGCGTTCGCCGGCTTCGAGCCGGCATTCGCCCGCCTCCGCCAGCCGGGCTGCCATGCCGCCGGCCGTCTCCTCGCCGTTCTCGTCCGGCCGGTCCGGCAGGTGATGCAGCAGGCGGCCGGCAAGGCGTGCCCAGGCATCGGCACTGGCCGCGAGATCCGCCGGCGGCAGGCCGCCGGCCATCGCTTCGTGCACGCTGCCGTCGTCCGGCACGATCACGAGGCGCGGACCGGCGCCGGCCGGCAGGGCGAAGACGGCATCGCCGTCTTTCATCTCGGCCAGCCGGCGCAGGGAGCCGGCATGGTGCGGGTCGTCGGCGCAGAGCGCGGCGTGCCCGGCGGGAAGGCGGTAGACCCGCCCCGGCCGGCAGATGATCCGCCCGGTCTCATCGCCGGTCACGGGACTGAACAGGTGCGCCATGGTCCTACTCACCCCGGACGAGGGCCGTATAGAGACCCGGTGTTGCCAGCAGTTCGTCGTGAGTACCGCGCTGCACGATCTGCCCCTTGTCCATGACGATGATCTCGTCGCAGTCGCGGATGGTGCTGAGGCGGTGCGATGTGAGGAGCACGGTCAGGCCCCGCCGGCGCAGGCTGGCCAGAACCTCCGCCTCGGTAACGGGGTCGAGGGCCGAGGTCGCCTCGTCGAGCACCAGAATGGCGGGGTCGCCCGCCAGCGCCCGGGCCAGCTCAAGCCGCTGGCGCTGGCCGCCGGAGAGGTTGAGGCCCCCTTCCGCCACCGGGCTGGCATATTGCCCGCTCCGGTGCAGGATATCGCCGTGAATGGCGGCATCCTGCGCGGCGGCGATGATGCGGCCGAAATCGAGCGTGGGGTCCCACAGCGCGATATTCTCGCGGATAGTGCCGTCGAACAGCACCACATCCTGTTCAACGAAGGCAAGGGAGCCGGCCAGCACCCGGCGGGGAATGTACTGCGCTTCCATGCCGTCGAAGCAGACCGTTCCGGCCGTGGGGGCCAGAAGGCCGGTGACGAGGCGCAGCAGGGTGGACTTGCCGCTGCCGGAGGCGCCGACC
>DAIPYB010000178.1:0-6029 GCA_036782955.1 Pseudoxanthobacter sp.
CGGAATTGAATTCTTAATTATCTTTTCTCCGAGTGATATATTAAATATGAAAGCAATTTTAGTCACTGGCGGCGCCGGTTACATTGGGTCTCATGTTTGTAAGTTGCTAAGCCAAAGCGGCTACTTGCCAGTTACAATAGACAGCCTTCTCACCGGCCATCGAGACGCGGTCAAATGGGGGCCCCTGATAAGGGCAGATCTGCGCGATGCCAGCGCGATTGAGCATGCCATCGCGGAATACGGCGTTGTCGCTGCCATGCACTTCGCGGCGCTCAGTCAGGTCAGCGAGAGCATCCGGGACCCCGCTCGCTATTACGACAACAACATGAGCGCAGCCCTGTCTTTTATCAGCACGCTGCTCAGAAGTGGTGTCAGGCAATTCGTTTTCTCATCGACCGCGGCCGTCTATGGCCGGACCGATGTGCGCATCATTTCGGAAGATCATCATACCGCACCGATAAATCCATATGGCGCGACGAAGCTGGCGTTCGAGCAAGTCCTGCTCTGGCTGGCGAAATCTTCGGGCCTGAATTCAACGATTCTGCGTTATTTCAACGCCTCAGGTGCCGACGCGGATGGTGAGATCGGCGAAAGCCACTATCCTGAAACGCATCTCATTCCGCTGATCTGCCAGGCCGCCCTGCGGCAGCGCCCGGCCATAACGGTGTTCGGCTCGGACTACGACACGTCGGACGGTACCGCAGTCCGCGATTTCATTCATGTGCAGGATCTGGCCAGCGCGCATGTCGCCGCACTCAGATACATGCTCGCCGGCGGCAGAGGCGAGATCTTCAATGTCGGCACCGGCAAGGGCGTGACGGTGACGCAGATCATCAGGCAGGCCCGCGACATTCTTGAGCGCGAGATTCCGCATGCTATCGGCCCCCGCCGCGAGGGCGACCCGGCCGAACTCGTCGCCGATCCGGGCAAGATCCTGCGCACGCTGCACTGGCGCCCTTGCCACTCCGACCTCGCCACGATCATCCGCTCCACGGCACACTGGCAGCTCAACCGGCAGTACTGACTTCAGATGATCAACGCACAGGGATGCCCGGTGCCGCCGCCCGGCACCGGGTCTTCTCGGCACGGCTGCGAGGCGCCACCCGACGACTCCGCGCAGCAGTCGTGTTTGCTTCAGTCCAGACCGAGGCGTGCGCGCAGCGTCGAAAGATCTTCTGCGAGCGTGTTCACCAGCGCGGAAAGCTTGCGCCGGTCAGCTTCCGACAGCTTTTCGTATGATTCATAGCCCTCGGCAGTCTTGTATTTCGCAAGCGTCTTTTCGACCGTAGCGAAATTATCGCCGACCTTCTCGACGAACGCCTTGTCGGTCACATAGGGACTGAACAGCGTGAAGATCTTCTCAGACCCCTCGAAATTCGCCACGAAATCATAGAGATCCGTGTGGCTGTAGCGGTCTTCCTCGCCGGAGATCTTTGTCTTCGCGACCTCCTCCATCAAGGCGGCCGCACCGCCCACCACCTTGTCAGGCGGGAAGGTCAGGTCACGAATACGCTTGTTCAGGTCCTCGACATCCGCCATCAGCTTGTCGGCAATCGGCGCCAGCCCGTCCGTGCTCTTCTTTTCAAACAGGCCATATTCGATGCGGTGGAAGCCGATGAAGCCTTCATCCGCCTCGCGCTTTTCGTGATCGTCGGCACGGGAGTCGATGGAGCCGTCGAGATCGGAGAACAATTCGGCAATCGGCTCAACCCGCTCGTAATTCATGCGGCTCGGGCCGAACAGCGCCTGTGCCTTGGCAAGGTCGCCGGCCTTCACTGCCGCGGTGAACGCCTTCGTGTCGGCGACCAGCTTGCGGGTCGCATCCGCGACATAGAGCTTGTACTCGGTGATCGGCTTGGCCAGATAGATTGGCGAGGCCGGGGTCTCCTGAGCCTGCGCCGCCACGGGCACGGCGACGAGGGCGGAGCCGAAGGCGAGGGAAAGCGCAAGGCCGGCAACGAGCCCGGCGGAGCGGCGATAGGTCATGCGGATGTCTCCCGGTCTTGTGCCCTGCCGGCGTGGCAGGGCCAGTGGTGGTTCAGGGCAAAAGGCTCCCCGGCCGCCGGCCGGGCTTTTTCCGGCAGGCGGTTGCAACGACCATCGCGGCCGTCAGGGATCAGGTGTCAGGCGGCCTTCACGCCGGCTGCCTCAAGCATCGTCCGGCCAAGGAAATCGCCCTCGTCGCGGGCGCCCGGCAAGGTAAAGAAATAGCCGCCTCCGATCGGGCTCAGATATTCCTCCAGAGGTTCGCCATCGAGCCGGCGCTGAACGGTAATGAAGCCGTTTTCCAGATCCGACTGATAGGCGATGAACAGCAGCCCCTGCTCAAGCTGGCCGGCCTTCGAAACGCCGTTCGAATAGTTGAAGGGCCGGCGCAGGATGATGTTTGCCTCGCTGGCCGGCGTCCGCGGATTGGCAAGGCGGATGTGCGCGTCGAGCGGCGTGATCTTGCCCTTCGGGTCGTTGGCGTAGTCCGGCACGTCGGCCTCGGTCTTGCCATCGAAGGGCGCGCCGGAATCCTTGCGCCGGCCGAAGATGCGCTCCTGCTCGCCCAGCGGCGTGCGATCCCACCGCTCGACGAAGTTGCGGATAATGCGCACGGCCTGATAGCTGCCGCCGGCCGTCCATGCCGGCTCGCCTGCTGCACCCGGCTGCACCCAGACGATACGGTCCATCAGTGCGGCGTCATTGGCATCGGGATTGGCCGAGCCGTCGCGGAAACCGAGGAAATTACGCGCACTTTCCGGCGGTTGGCCGGGCCGCGGCGCAATGGCGGGCACGTAGCCCTCCTGCTTCCAGCGCAGCACGATGAGATCCGGCAGGTTCTTGATGATGTCGCGCACCGCGTGGATATTGGCATCCGCCGAATTGGCGCAGAACTGCAGCGAAAGATCGCCATGGCACAAGGCCGGATCGAGCGAGTCGTTCGGAAACTTGGTCATCTGCTGCAACTGCGCCGGCTTGATACCCGCAAGGCCGAAGCGATCGTCGAACAGAGCGTTGCCCACCGCCACCGTCACCGTCAGGTTGTCGGGCGGCACCACGGGCCCGAGCAGGCCGGAATCCAGCGGCGGCAGGCGGGGATCGAGCGGCGGCGGCGTCCATCCCTGCGTCAGCAGCGCGATACGCTCGTTCAATGTCCTGAAAAGGCGCACCAGATCGGCCGGCCTGTCGGCGATCACATCAAAGGTGGCGATCATGCCGAATTCCGGCCGCGGCGTCACGACGCCGGCCTGATGCAAGCCGTGAAACGGAACGCGCTGGTCTTGTCGGCTGGAAACCGGTGCAGCCGTCACGTTGCCGCCGTCGGACGGCTCTGTCTCTGTCGCGCTGGCCGGCACCAGACCGCCAGCAAGCGCCGCGAGCGCACCGCCGGAAGCGCCAAGCCCCATCAGGACGCGGCGTCGGTCCGGGGAGACAGGCTTTTCAGAGGCCATTTTCTTTTCCTCCGGGTCACTCAAGGCTGAGGACCGTATTGAATTTTGCAAGATCCGCGGAAAGCGCCCGAAGCCCCGTGGCAAGCGCAGCCAGAGCGGCTTTCTGGTCCGGCGCCGTGGCAAGGCCGGCGGCAGCAGCACGGGCGGCCGCAAGCGCCGCGTCGGTTCTGGCCGCGAGATCGGGATCGGCCTTCTTCACAAGCGGACCGAGCAACGTGACGACCTTGGCGACGCCGTCGATTTCCGCGCCGAATGCCGCACTCTCCTGCGCCCCGGTCTCGCCATCGCCACCGACGGCAGCGAAATCGGCCGATCGGTCGAGGCTGCGAACGCTGCCGGCGGCCAGCGCATCCGGCGTCAGCGTCAGGGATCGCAGGCGGTCGCTCAGGGTGCCGGCATCGCGGGCCAGCTTGTCGGCAACCGGCTGCAACGCGGCCAGCCCTTCGCCGCTCGCCACCGCCGGCGCCAGCTTGTGGAAGCCGCCGAAGTTGGGATCCTGCTCGCGGGCGGAGAAATAATCGGCCCGGGCCTCAATGGCGGTATCGAGATCGCTGAACCGGCGGGCCGCCGGGGCGACATGCAGATACGAGACCTGCGCCGCATCGAAGGCCGCCTTGGCGGCAGCGACATCTCCGGCCCGCACCGCATCGGTGAAATCCTGCGCGGAAGCAGCAAAATCCGCCGCCTCAAGGGCGAGATAGGCCTGATATTCCGCCAGAGCCCCGAGAATAGCTGTCGCCGGCGGCCGTTTCGCCTCGGCCTGAGACTGGGCGGACGGCGTAACGGTGAGCGTGCCGCGCGGATTGTTCAGAAGACCGCAGGTGATCTGGAACGTTCCGGGCGACAGCCGCGCCGTGAGGCGGGAGCTCAGGCCGGGGGCGATGTTCTCCCGCTCCTCGACCACCATCACGCCATCGAGAATTTCCCATTCCACCACGCGGTCGGATGCATTGACGATCTCGAAGGTGGCACGCCCAGCCGGCACTGTCAGCGCATTCGGCTCGCAGCGATCCGCCTGAATAACGACGCGCACGGCCTCCTCGCCGCCGGCCGGCCGGCGCAGGCTTGAAGCGTAATAGAAGGCCGCACCGGCCGCGATGACCAGAATGCCTGCTCCGGCCACGGCCAGTTTCATGCCCCGGCCGGTCGGGCCGGGACCGGGAGTGGAAGACGCACCCATGGAATTCAGACCTTCTGCTCCGCCGGCCGGCGGGTCGCCGCAGACGCCGGAGGCGCCAGGAACAGCACCAGCGTCACCGCGAGAAAGACGACATAGACAATGACTTCACCGATCGTCGGCGCATCGCGGTAACCGAACATGCCGGAGAGCAGCGCCCCCACCGGACCGTCGGCCGGCAGGATGTGGCTGATATCGAAGGCAACGGTCTGCAATCCGTTCCACAGCCCGGCCTCGTGAAAGGCCTTGACGGCATTGGCCAGAAGACCGGCCGCGACAAACAGGATGAAAACGCCGGTCCAGCGGAAGAAGCGCCGCAGATCGAGCCGGACGCCGCCGGCGTAGATGCCGTAGCCGATCGCGACCGCTGCAGCGACACCAAGAAGGGCGCCAAGCGGTGCCATGGCACCCTGACTCTGCTGGAAGATGGCAAGCAGGAAGAAGACCGATTCCAGCCCCTCGCGCGCGACCGCCAGAAAGACCATGGCGATCAGCGCGAAGGTGCTGCCCTGCAGGGCCTTGTCCACTCCGGCGTGAAGCTCGCCCTTGATGGACCGGGCCGCGCGCTTCATCCAGAAAACCATCCATGTCAGGACGCCGACGGCGATGAGGCCGACGATGGCTTCGAACAGTTCCTGCTCTTTCTGCGGGAATTCGGCGCTGACAAGCTGCAGCCCGGCCCCGACGAAGAGCGCCAGCGCAGCAGCGGTGAGGATGCCCAGCCACACGGCCGGCATCATGTCCGATCGCCCGATCTGCTTCAGGTAACCGGCGATGATACCGACGATCAGCGCCGCTTCGACACCTTCGCGCAGCATGATCAGAAAGGGCGCCAGCATAGAGAGCCTCGCAGGCTTCTCCTGAGGCGGCTCATACGCGAGTCTGCCTCAGGCACAAATTGTCGCAGTTCCTGACGCCTTTCCTAGACCTCCGGGCGATAGGTCGCAAGTGGTTGAATCAATTTATAATTTTGACTAGTTCCAGACTACGGCATCACCGCCTTGCGATCATGGGGGACGGACTGCGGCGGGATCATTCTTCATGTATCCATCGCCGGACAGCCGTCGCGCCGTAATCATATGAATCTGATCGGCGATTCCGAAGGCCAATCCTGCCCGCCCCCGGACGGCGGCAACCGGCGGAATAGCCGGTGCGCTCAATGCCTGCGCTTCGGTGCCCGTCGTCGGCAAATAGATCTCCACAACTCTGGATCGGGCCACGCCGCGTGCCCCGCCCGTCAATGGCCATTCGGGATGGCCTTGGTTCAGGATGGCCCGGCCAAGAAAAAGGGAGCCGGCGTCCAAGGCGCGGCTCCCGTTGTCTGCCTCCCGGCTCACTCCCGGGCCTGGCTATGGCGCCTGCCCGTGTTCAGAAACCGTGCTTGTGGGTGATGAGCATGGTGCTCATGTAGCTCT
>DAIPYB010000179.1:0-6015 GCA_036782955.1 Pseudoxanthobacter sp.
GACCGTCGGCGATGAGGCGCAGATGCCGTTCGTCGGCATGAAGGCCAGCGGCTATGGCCGTTTCGGCGGCACCGCCGGCGTGGCGGAGTTCACGGAACTGCGCTGGATCACCGTGGAAGACCCGCGCCAGCATTATCCGTTCTGAACCGGCGGCGCGCTCCGCGCCCGATCCCGTCCGTTTCCATGACATGCGCGCCTGCGCGGCGTGTCGCGCCCGGTCCCTTGCGGCCGGGCGCCCGCCTGCCTGCGCCCTCTTTCGGACCTTTGCGATGAGTGACCCTTTCGAGCCACCCGCGCGGGAGAGCATGGATTTCGACGTGGTGATCGTCGGTGCGGGCCCGGCCGGGCTGGCGGCGGCGATCCGGCTGAAACAGCTTGATCCCGACCTTGCCGTGGTCGTGCTGGAGAAGGGCGGCGAGGTCGGTGCCCACATCCTTTCCGGGGCCGTGGTTGATCCCTCCGGCATCGACCGCCTGTTGCCCGGCTGGCGGCAGGAGGAAGATCACCCTTTCCGCACGCCGGTGACGGAGGACGAGTTCCTGTTCCTGACCCGCAAGGGCGGGCTGCGGGTGCCCGAACGGCTGCTGCCGCCGCTGATGAGCAATCACGGCAACTTCATCGTCTCGCTCGGTGCCGTCTGCCGCTGGCTTGCGGCCAAGGCCGAGGCGCTGGGCGTGGATATCTATCCGGGCTTCGCCGCCACCGAGGTTCTTTATGACGATGCCGGTCGGGTGAGGGGGGTGGCAACCGGCGATCTCGGCCTGACGCGGTCAGGAGAGGCCGGGCCGAACTATACCCGCGGCATGGAGCTGAACGGCAAATATGTGCTGATCGCCGAAGGTGCGCGCGGGTCGCTGGCAAAGAATCTGATCGCCCGCTTCCGTCTCGACGAGGGCCGGGAGCCGGCGAAGTTCGGCCTTGGCCTCAAGGAGCTGTGGCGGATCGATCCCGCCCGCCATCGTCCTGGCCTCGTGCAGCACTCGTGCGGCTGGCCGCTCGACGGGCGCACCGGCGGCGGCTCGTTCCTCTACCATCTGGAAGACGGGCTGGTGTCCGTTGGCTTCGTCGTTCACCTCAATTACCGCAATCCGTGGCTGTCGCCGTTCGCCGAGTTCCAGCGCTTCAAGACCCACCCCCTGATCCGCGATACCTTCGCCGGTGGCCAGAGGCTGGCCTATGGCGCGCGTGTCATCACCGAAGGCGGATGGCAGTCGGTGCCCAAGCTGACGTTCCCCGGCGGGGCGCTGATCGGCTGCGCGGCCGGCTTCGTCAACGTGCCGCGCATCAAGGGCAGCCATAATGCCGTCGTTTCCGGCCTGCTGGCGGCGGAAAACGTGGCGACCGCCCTTGCCGAAGGCCGCGCCGGCGATGAACTGTCGGGAATCGAGACCGGCTGGCGCGCCTCGTCCATCGGTGCCGATCTCTATCCGGTGCGCAATGTGAAGCCGCTGTGGTCGAAGCTCGGAACCCTCGGCGGTATCGGCCTCGGCGGGATCGACATGTGGTGCCAGCATCTTCTGGGCCGCTCACCTTTCGGCACCCTGCGGCATGGCCGTAGCGATGCCCGCTCGCTGGAGCCCGCTGCCCGTCACCGCCCGATCGATTATCCGAAGCCGGACGGCATGCTGACCTTTGACCGGCTGTCGTCGGTCTTCCTGTCCAACACCAACCACGCGGAAGACCAGCCCAATCACCTGCAGCTCGCCGACCCGGCCTTGCAGGAAGCGAGCGAACTTGGCGTCTTCGCCGGTCCTTCCGCCCGCTATTGTCCGGCCGGCGTCTATGAGTGGGTCGAGCAGGCTGGCACGCCGGTTTTCGTGCGCAACGCCCAGAACTGCCTGCACTGCAAGACCTGCGATATCAAGGATCCCAACGGCAACATTCGCTGGGTTCCGCCGCAAGGCGGCGAGGGGCCGGTTTACGGGGCGATGTGAGGTCTGGCCACGGCGACCCGTGTCGTGGCCTTCGCCCTTTGCCGGCTCGGATGAATGGTGCGGACGGCGGGGCTCGAACCCGCACTCCCTTTCGGGAAGCAGATTTTCATACCACTTCGGCTTCCGCCGCCGCCTCTCCGGATTATCGCCGGGGCGTTCGTGGTCTGGACTATCCCTTCGCCATGGGCCCTGTCGGGTCGTTAGGCGCCGCCCGTCTAGTCTCTACACCTTCCCGGAAGTCATCCGGGCTTGGCTCGGGATTGCCACGCGATCCTGCGCAGAGGTTTCCCCGAATTTGAGCGGTTCTGCACCGCGCGTTTCCCCGCGGGCACTCCAGAGTTCTTAAAGTCTGCTGCGTCTACCGGTTTCGCCACGTCCGCATGATCGTTGCCAATCCGGCAAGGGTGTATGCCACGTCCTGCCGCCGCAGGCGAGGGGGAACGAGCGCATACCCGCGCGCTTGTCCCCACCCGCGAGCGGAGGGATCGCTGCCTCAGGCGGCGGCGACCACGACGATTTCAACACGGTAGGCCGGCGCGGCGAGGCGGGCTTCCACGGTCGCGCGAGCCGGGGTGTGGCCTTCCGGCACCCACGCATCCCACACGGCGTTCATTTCGGCGAAGGTGGAGATGTCGGCGAGATAGATGGTGGCGGACAGGATCTTCGTCTTGTCGGTGCCGGCGGCGGCCAGCAGGCCGTCGATGGCGGCGAGCACGGAACGGGTCTGCTCGGTCACGCTCTTGCCGGCGGTCGCATCGTCGGCCACCTGACCGGCGAGATAGACGGTGTTGTTGTGGATGACGGCGTGGCTCATGCGGCGGCCGGTCTGGAGGCGCGTGATCGACATCGGAAATCCTGTGGTGGGAGAAAACGGACTGGCCGGGCGGGCGCCCGCCAGCGCGCAGGCATAATCGTTCGTGTCCGTGTTGTCACGGCATGCCGCGCGCCGGACTGCCGGACTGTCAGTCTTGGCGCGGCCTGTCTTCGGCCGGCGGAGGTGCCTCGTTTTCCGCCGCGCAGAAGCGAGCCACGACGGCCGCCATGTCCCGAACCTCCGCGCCTGCTTCCGGTGCCACGATGAGCGCCAGCTCCGCCGGCTCCACCGCGGGCATTCCGCTTTCCGGCCCGAGCCGCCGGTGATCCGGCTGCATCACGCGCGCCTCCAGGAGCGCGATGCCGAGCCCGCCGGAGACGGCGGCCTGCAGCCCCAGCAGGCTGGGGCTTTCATAGGCGATGCGCCATGTCCGGCCCGCAGCCTCCAGAGCGCGGATCATGCGGCTGCGATAGAGGCAGCCCGCGGGAAAGGCGACCAGCGGCAGCGGCTCGCCGGGGGGCGGCATCGGTTGCGGCCCGGCGATCCAGGCCAGATCCTCCGGCCAGCTTGCCACTGCGCTGCCCTCGCCGGGCCGGCGCTTGACAAGGGCGACGTCGAGTTCGCCGCGGACCAGCGCGCTCTCCAGCGCCGCCGACAGGCCGCAGTGAACGGAAATGCGGCAGTCCGGTCGCTCGCGGGCGAAGGCAGCGACCGTGCCGGTCAAAGCGCGGATGGCGAAATCGTCGGGAATGCCGAGCCGCACCACCGGCGGGGGCGGAGCGCCGGCCAGCGATGCACGGGCCTCGGAAGCGAGTTCGAGAAGGCGGCGGGCATAACCCATGAACCGCTCACCCTCGGCAGTCAGCGTCACGCCGCGTCCGTCGCGGGTAAGCAGGGTGTGGCCGAGATCGGTCTCCAGCCGGCGAATCTGCTGGCTGACGGTGGACTGGGTGCGGTTTACCCGCGATCCGGCGCGGGTGAAGCCGCCGGTGTCCACCACGGAGACGAAACTGCGCAGGAGATCGAGGTCGAGCATTGGTCGCGTGGAGGGGTTTCAGTTGCGAATGCGATGATTGTAGCCGTTGCAGTGGATTTTCCAATGCGTTCACAAATGAATGAATGCATTTGCCTTTTGCCTGTGCACCCCCTGCGGCGTTCATGGCCTCGACACAATTTAGCCATGGTGCGAACCTGTGCACCACGCCTGTTTGCAAGCGGGCGTGCCGAGGCAATCGCAGCGCGGGTTTCCGGCGCCGGACTTTCGCAATCGGGGGCGAGAGGTTCGGTGGGAAGGGTGGGAAGGCTCGCGTGACAGACGGCTCAATCAGAAGACCGGGTAATCCCGGTCCGCCAACGAGTGGGAACGATGGGTAAACACCGGCTGACATCCTTTATCGTCATCGGCATGATTCTCGGCATTCTTGTGGGGTATGCCAACCACACCCTGTGGCCCGATCCGGAAACGTCTGCTGCCATTGCGGATAACATTTCCATCCTGACCACGATCTTCCTGCGGCTGATCAAGATGATCATCGGGCCGCTGGTTTTCACCACGCTGGTAACGGGTGTCGCCCATATGGGCGACATGAAGACCATCGGCCGCGTCGGCGGCAAGGCGATGCTGTGGTTCATTTCCGCCTCGCTGGTGTCGCTGACCATCGGCATGGTGATGGTCAACCTGCTGCAGCCGGGCGCCGATCTGGGGCTGCCGCTGCCGCCGGTCACCGCCGAAAGCGGGGTCAAGACCGCTGCCTTCAGCATGAACGATTTCATCAAGCACATGGTGCCGCAGAGCGCGGTCGGCGCCATGGCGGAGAACGAGATCCTGCAGATCGTGGTGTTCTCGATCTTCTTCGGCCTTGCCGCCGCCCATTGCGGTCCGCGCGCCCGCAAGCTGGTGGCGCTGGTGGAGGAAGCCTCCCACGTCGTCCTCAAGATCACCGGCTATGTCATGGGGCTGGCCCCCATCGCGGTGTTCGCGGCCATGGCGGCGACCATCACCGAGCACGGACCGGGCATCCTGCTCACCTACGGGCGCTACGTGCTGAGCTTCTATTTCAGCCTCGGCATCCTGTGGCTGGCGATGATCTTCGTCGGCTTCCTCGTTCTGGGTAAAACCGTGCGGCGGCTGGTCTCGCTGCTGCGGGCACCGTTCGTGCTGGCCTTCACCACCGCCTCCTCCGAGGCGGCCTATCCGGTCATGATCCGCCAGATGATGCGCCTTCCGGTCAGCGAGAAGGTCGTCTCCTTCGTGCTGCCGCTGGGCTATTCCTTCAATCTCGACGGCTCGATGATGTATGCCACCTTCGCGACGCTGTTCATCGCGCAGGCCTATGGCATTCACATACCGATCGAACAGCAGATCATCATGCTGCTGGTGCTGATGGTGACCTCCAAGGGCATGGCCGGTGTGCCGCGCGCCTCTCTGGTGGTGGTCGCGGCCACGCTGCAGATGTGGGACCTGCCCACGGCCGGCCTGCTGCTGGTGCTGGGCGTCGATCAGTTCCTCGACATGGGTCGCTCGGCCACCAACGTGGTCGGCAACGGCATCGCCACCGCGGTGGTTGCCAAGTGGGAAGGCGAGGATCTCGAGGCGCCGGTGCCCGACGATGTCGTCGACGATGGCGAGGACGTGGTTCTGACCGATTGATACGAAGCGGCCGGCCGGCTCGCCCTGTCGCGGGCCGGCCGGCCTCGCTCTCGGAAATGGTGCGTTGAAAAGGAAGACGCCGCCGTGGGCTTTCATTCCCGCGGCGGCGTCTTCTCATTTTGGGGTCGGAGAGTGGGTCCTGCCCGGTCCATTTATCCGGGCCGGACAGCCTCACGGCACGGCGACGATGGGCACCGTGGCGTGGCGCAGGAGGCGGGTGAAGGCGGAGCCGAACAGCAGCCCCGAGACCGTGCCCATGTGGTGGGAGCCGGCGACCAGAATCTCGCCCGGCAGCCATTCGATTGCGGCAATAGCCTTCTTCCAGTCGGCGCCGTCGCCGATCGTGGCGGTCACTGACAGCCCATCCGGCATGGCTGCCAGCGCGCGAGCCTGTGCTGCCTCCGCCTGCGTGCGCCACGCGTTGGCAACCATCGCCTCTGAATCGAAGCCGACGGGGGCCGGATACATCTGCTTGTCGCGTACCACGAAGGTCACCAGCCGCAGCGGCACCGCGTGCTGGCGGGCGAGTTCGATGTCCGAGGCAAGGCTGCGGTGTCCGGCTCCGTCGTCGATGAACGCGCAGGTGATGCGCGAGACCGCGCCCGCCGCCACAGGTC
>DAIPYB010000180.1:0-6010 GCA_036782955.1 Pseudoxanthobacter sp.
GAAGGTACCGAGCGCACGCGGCATGTGGGCGGCGGAGGTGACCAACAGCCATGCGGAACCGGTCTCGGGGTGCAGCAGCGCGCGGGTGTTGACGGCGTTCTCCCACGTCGTGCGCGAATCGCGCTCTATCACCAGCCGGCCGGCCGGGATGCCGAAGCTCACCGCCGCTTCCGCCGCCAGATCGGCCTCGCGGCGAAAGCCGGCCCCGAACTTGTTGCCGCCGGTCAGCACCACCGGCGCGTCCGGATAACGCCGGGCAAGCGCGGCGGCGTCGATCAGGCGGTCGGCCGCGCCGTCGAACTCGGTCCGGCCGCGGGCGTGGGACAGCGTGGTGTCGATGTAGCCGCCCAGCACCAGAATGCCGGCGACATGGTCCGGCAGCGGCACCGGCGGCACCCGTTCCTCAAGGACGCGGAGCATGAGCGGGCCGGCGGGCAGGAAGCCGAACACCAGAAACCCCAGCGCCGCCAGAGCGCACAGCCATCGCGCCCACCGCAGGTGCCCGGCCACAAGCAGCGCCGCGCCGGCAAGGACCAGCAGCGCCAGAAGGTTGGATGGCTGAGCCAGCGTTGCCAGCCAATAGATCAGCGGTGTCATCGGCCGGCTCCGCCGTGCGCAAAAAAGAACCGGCCCGCGTGAGACGCGGGCCGGTCATGAATGCCACAGGCAGCCGTATCAGGCGAGTTCGTCGACCGACTGCACGACCTTGCCGACCAGACCATAGGCGATGCCCTCGTCGGGGCTCATCCAGTAGTCGCGGTCGGTGTCCTTCTCGATCCGCTCCACCGGCTGGCCGGTGGCATCGGCGAAGATGCGGTTCAGGCGGTCGCGCATCTTGATGATCTCGCGGGCCTGAATCTCGATGTCGGTGGCCGGGCCGCCGGTGCCGCCGGACGGTTGATGCAGCAGGAAGCGGGTGTTCGGCGTGCAGAACCGCTGTTCCTTCGGCACCGACACATAGATCAGCGCCCCGGCGCTGGCCACCCAGCCCATGCCGAGGATGCGCACCTTCGGCCGGATGAAGCGGATCGCATCGTGGATCATGTCGCCCGATTCGACGTGACCGCCGGGCGAGGACACCACCACGGTGATCGGATCGTCGGAAACCTGCGCGAGCGCGAACAGGCGGGCGGTCACATCGCGCGCCAGTTCCTGCGTGATGCCGCCGGTGATCAGCACGGTGCGGGCGTCGAACAGGTGGCGATCGACCGGGATCGACGCCGGGGTCTTGGTCTTTTCGTCCTCCTCGTCCTCATCGAGGCGCGAAAGGTGGATCGTGTAATCCTTCATGCCGGAACTCGCTCGATCGCAATGGCAGGGCCGGACGGCCCGCCGGAAGGGCTGCTACCATACTTAAGGCACTCACCGGGCCGGCGCAAACCGCCCTTGCGGAAAAAGCGGATGAACCGCCGCGGCGGCCGTGACAGCCGGAGGGTGCTTTCGTTGGCAACGACGGGCGGACATGATAGGCCGTCTGACAATCGTCCCACCGGCACAGGCCCCGTTCATGGCCCGCCGGCGGGCAGGCTGCGAGGCTCAGGACAAGGCATCATGACCGATTGGCCCGAGACGGACGGCACCCCGGCGCCGGGGGCAGCCTCATCATCCGCCAGCCCCTCCTCCACCCGCCCCGCGCCTCACCCCCGGTCCGTGCACCGGCTGGCGTTCATGGCGAGCAAGGCGGAAGGCGCCCGCGCCGCCCGCGCGCGGCTTGCCGAGCGCTATGGCGAGGTGCCGCCCGAGGAGGCCGATGTGGTGGTGGCACTGGGCGGCGACGGACTGATGCTGGAGGCCCTGCACCTGTTCCGCAACACCGGCACGCCGATCTACGGCATGAACCGCGGTTCGGTCGGCTTTCTCATGAACGAATTCGCCGAGGATGGCCTGCAGGAGCGCCTCGCCACGGCGGAGACCACGGCACTTCGCCCGCTGATCATGCGCGCGGTGGACGAAACCGGCGGCGAGCGTGTCGCCCACGCCTTCAACGAAGTGGCATTGATGCGGGAAACCAATCAGGCCGCCAAGCTCAGGATCAGCGTCGACGGCCGGGTGCGGCTGGAGGAGCTGATCTGCGACGGCATTCTGGAAGCAACGCCGGCCGGCTCCACGGCCTACAACCTTTCCGCCCACGGGCCGATCCTGCCCATCGATGCCCAGCTTCTGGCGCTCACCCCCATCAGCGCCTTCCGCCCGCGGCGCTGGCGCGGGGCACTGCTGCCGATTCATGCGCAGGTCCGCATCGACGTGCTTGAGCGCGAGCGCAGGCCGGTGGCCGCCGCCGCCGATCACCTCGAGATCCGTTCCATCGCCAGCGTCGAGATCGCCGTCGACGACAGTTCGGAAAGCCTCGTGATGTTCGACGCCGGCCACTCGTGGGAGGAACGCAATCTGGCCGAACAGTTCCGCTTCTGAGCCGCAATCGGCCTCACATGCCCGGGCGCAGCATCTCGAACAGGCTTTCCTCGCCGGCTACCGCATAGTCCATGTAGCCCAGTCGCGCCAGCGGGCGCACGGCGGCCGTGTCGAACAGGCCATCCTTCAGCGCCGTGTCGGCAATGTGGATGCCAACCACCTGCCCAAGCGCCATGTAGTGATTCGTCTCCCGCCCCTGCACATCCAGAACCGGCTGCAGGCTGATGAGCCGACACTCCATCGCGGCCGGCGATTCGGCCACACGCGGCGCCTGCACCTTCACGCACGGGGCCTCAGTGAGGCCGGCGAAGGCAAATTCCGACCGCCCCTGCGGCAGCGGCGCGGACGACAGGTTCATCGCCTCGCGCAGGTCCCAGGTCGCCATGTTGCAGACGAACTCGCCGGTGGCGCCGATATTGGCGATGGTGTGTTTCCAGCCATAGGACGAGACCATGACGATGTTCGGGTTGGAAGCCACCGCGCCGAAAAAGGAATAGGGCGCCAGATTGCTGCGCCCTTCCGCATCGCGGGTGGAAATCCAGCCGATGGGGCGCGGCGCCAGCAGCGCCTTGAACGGATCGTGCGGCAGGCCGTGGTTGTTGGCGATCGCATCGTAAAACATGGTGCCGGCTTCCTTCAGGCGTATTCGGAAATGAGGGCAGGCACGTCCGGCCGGTCGCGCTCCACGGGCGGCTGCGTCGGCGTGCCGATGTGGATGAAGCCGGCAAACCGCTCGCCTTCGCGCGCGCCCAGTACGCGGGCGGCTTCGTCATCGAAACACATCCACTCGCTGACCCACTGTCCGGCATAGCCGAAGGCGTTGGCCGCGTGCAGCAGGTTCAGGCACACCGCGCCGGCCGACAGCTCCTGCTCCCATATGGGAACCTTGGGGTGGCCGGCGATGACGGATGAAACCACGCCCACCACCAGCGGCGCGCGGGTGAAGCGGGCGCGCTCCACCGCCAGATGCCCTTCCTTGGCCTCCGGATGCCGGCGCTGCCAGAGCGCGGCCACGCGCTCGCCGGCGGTCACGGCCGCATCCCCGCGGTAGAGAATGAAACGCCAGGGATGCAGCTTGCCGTGATCGGGCACGCGGGCGGCAATGGTCAGGATTTCCAGAAGCGTGTCGCCTTCCGGCGCCGGCGCGGCGAGCTGGATGGCCGGGATCGAGCGGCGCGTGTGCAGGTAGGCGATCAGGTCGATCGGCGGTCGGGCAGACGGTGCGGTCATGACAAGGGCTTTCCGGCGACGGTTCGCGCAACGCCCCGCGGGACGGGCGAACGGCTTTCTGGAGACCTGCGGATCGGAGGCAACTGCGCCGGCAATGTCAAGGGCGGCAGGCCGCTGCGGCGCGGTTGAGGTGCTTTGTGCCGGTCGCGTGCCGAACGGTCTTGAATTCGCCGCCGTTCTCGGGAATTCCTTTCGCATCTGGTTCCCGGGTGATGCGTACCGCTTCGCCATTCCCGATGCCGGCTTCCCCTCGGGAGGTCAGGCCGGGGATGAGACCGATGCCGGCCTCATTTCAGGGCTGACGGACAAGCGGATTTGAGACGAGGTTCTTCCTGATGCGGGACAGCGCGACCGGCCGCGTGCAAACGGGTGGGGCTTTTGCATGCGCGGCGCGGGCAAGACGGCGGTCGGTGACCGTGCTGGGCGCGCTGTTTCTGGCGCAGTCAGCCGTCTTCGCGCCACCGGCAAGGGCCGCCTCCGATCTCAACAGCGCTCCAGTGCTGTCCAACCAGCCGCCGGTCATGCCGCTGCCGCGCCCCGACGCCGCGCAGGCCGCCCCGGCCCCCTCCGAACTCAACGGCACGCTGGTGCCGGCCGTGCCCTATGCCCAGCCGTCGACACCCGCCACCGGCACGCCCAAGGGCGACGAGGTGCCGCTCTACCTCGTCGCCAGACTGACGCCCAACGGCAAGCCGCTCAGCACCGGAGTGGTGTGGCGCATTTTCTCCGTTCACCCCGACGCCGCCGGAAAGCTGCCGCTGGTGGCGGTCTCGGCCGGGGGTGACGGCGAATTTCGCCTGAAGCCCGGAACCTATATGGTCCATGCCGCCTACGGGCAGGCCGGCGAGACACGCAAGGTGGAGGTCAGCCACCGCGTGGTGACCGAGACCGTGGTGCTGCACGCCGGCGGCCTGCAGCTCGATGCCGTGATCGACAAGGACAAGCCGCTGCCGGCCGAGGAAGTCACCTTTGACATCTCCCGCTCCGAGGACGATGCCGCTGCCGGCCGCGGCCCCCTCGTCACGGGTGTCAAACCCGGCGCCATCGTGCGGCTTTCCGCCGGTACCTACCATGTTGCCAGCCATTATGGCGGCGTAAACGCGGTGATGCGCGCCGATATCGAGGTCGAGGCCGGCAAGCTGACCCGCGCCACGCTGCACCACAAGGCGGCCGAGGTGACGCTGAAGCTGGTGGCCAGCCCCGGCGGCGAGGCGCTGGCCAACACCCAGTGGACCGTGCGCGATGCAGAAGGCAAGGTTCTGGCCGAAAAGGTCGGCGCCTTCCCGACCATGGTGCTTGCCGCCGGCAAATACGACATCGTCGCCCGCAATGGCGACAAGACATGGACCGAGAGCTTCGACGTGGAAGCCGGTCATGACCGCGATCTGGAGGTCGTGGCAAAGGGCATGTAAGGGCAAGGCCACCAAGGGCAAAGCCACCTGCCCATGGCCGCATACGGCCGGAAAAGAACAGAAAAGCCCCCGCACGGCATGCCGTGCGGGGGCTTTTGTCGTTTCGTTGCGGCCCGTTCCGGCAGCCGATCAGGCTTCGCGTGCCCGGCGCAGGTCCGGCGGCACGGCCTCTTCCACCAGAAGCGCAATGGCCTCTTCCAGCTTCATCGACTGCTGATCGCGCGAGCCGAGGCGGCGGATGGAGATGGTGCCTTCCTCCGCCTCGCGCTTGCCGGCCACCAGCATGACCGGAACCTTGGCCAGCGAGTGCTCGCGCACCTTATAGTTGATCTTCTCGTTGCGCAGATCGATCTTCGTGCGCAGACCAGCCGCCGCAAGCTTCGCCCGCACCTCTTCCGCATAGGCGTCGGCATCGGACGTGATGGTGGTCACCAGCGCCTGCACCGGCGCCAGCCACAGCGGGAAGTGGCCGGCATAGTTCTCGATCAGGATGCCGATGAACCGCTCCATCGAGCCGCAGATGGCGCGGTGAACCATCACCGGAGCCTTCTTCTGGCCGTCCTGATCGATGTAGAAGGCGCCGAAACGCTCCGGCAGGTTGAAGTCGACCTGCGTGGTGCCGCACTGCCAGTCGCGGCCGATGGCATCGCGCAGCACATATTCGAACTTCGGCCCGTAGAACGCCCCCTCGCCCGGATTGACCGCGGTCTTGATGCGACCGCCGGAATTATCGGCGATCTGCTGCAGGACGCGGCCCATCACCTCCTCGGCATGATCCCACAGCGCATCGGAACCGACGCGCTTTTCCGGCCGGGTGGAAAGCTTCACCACGATTTCGCCGAAGCCGAAATCGGAATAGGTGGAGAGGATCAGGTCGTTGATCTTCAGGCACTCTTCGGCGAGCTGCTCTTCGGTGCAGAAGATGTGGGCATCGTCCTGCGTGAAGCCGCGCACGC
>DAIPYB010000181.1:0-5945 GCA_036782955.1 Pseudoxanthobacter sp.
CGCCCCGAGATAGGCGACTATCTCGACCGTGCCGTGCGCCCGGTTGAAGCCACGCTCGGGTGGATCGAGGCCGATGCGGACTTTTTCCGGCCGCAGCGACAGCGTGACCGCCCCGTCGTTCAGCGGCGGCACGGGGCCGCGATGGCGCACGCGCGCATCGCCCACCGCGATTTCCGCCTCCTCGCCATGCCGGGCAACGAGACGACCGTCGATGAAGGAACTGCGGCCCAGAAAGGACGCGGCGAAGCGGGAGGATGGCCGCTCGTAAAGCTCCCCCGGCGTGCCGATCTGCACCAGCCGGCCGCTGTCGATGATGGCGACGCGATCGGACATGGTCATTGCCTCGTCCTGATCGTGCGTCACGTAGATGAAGGTGGCTCCCAGTTCGCCGTGAAGCCGCTTAAGCTCCATCTGCACCTCACCGCGCAGCTTGCGGTCGAGGGCGCCGAGCGGTTCGTCGAACAGCAGGATATCCGGCGAGAACACCAGAGCGCGGGCAATGGCCACCCGCTGCTGCTGGCCGCCGGAAAGCTGGCGCGGCAGGCGATCTGCCATGCCTTTCAGCCGCACCAGATCGAGAACGCCGTTCACTTTCTCCGCGATTTCCGCCCGCGATGCGCCGCGGATTTTCAGAGGATAGGCAATATTCTGCGCCACAGTCATGTGCGGAAACAGCGCATAGCCCTGAAATACCATGCCGAAATTGCGCTTTTCCGGCGGCAGAAGCGTAATACGACGCTTGTTGACGAATATGTCGCCCGACGTTGGCTCGACAAATCCGGCGATCATCATCAGCAACGTGGTCTTTCCAGACCCAGAGGGGCCGAGAAGCGTCAGGAACTCACCCGGTGCGACATCGATGGACATATCGCTGACTGCGGTAACCGGCCCGTACGACTTGCAGCAATCTCGGATTGTCAGGCTGTTGGCGCGGGCAAGGCGCGCATCCGCGCCGGAGCCATGCCCGGTCTCGCTGGCGAGGCGTACGGTCCCGATTTTCGGAAGCGGTGTCATGCGCGGCATTGCCTTCATCCGAATTTTCACCGATGTGAACATTCACGCAGAGGAAGACATTTTTCACAAGCCCGAAAATTAGGCTGGGCGCGAGAATATTTCGCGGCCGCAGGGCATTTGATGTGCAATTGGAACGCGGGCAGGCAATGTGTTTGGCGGGAATGCGGGCTTTTTGGGTTTCGCAATCTTGACCCGGCAAGGGGACCATTCGCACGCATGCTCATGAAGTCCGGCATGCAGCCGGTGTTTTCCCCTTGCGTGCGCCCTTCAAAGGTGCTGATCTGATTTCACGCAGATGAATTTAGATCCATCGTAACCGGAGGGAACGGGATGGCCGCTCTAGCAGCCGCCGCGTCGCAATCCCCGCAGCGCGATGAGGCGGAATGGCAGACCCGCATCGCGCTTGCGGCGTGCTATCGTCTGGCGGCCCACTACCGCATGACGGATCTCATCTACACCCACATTTCAGCGCGGGTGCCGGGGCGGCCGGGCCGGTTCCTGATCAACCCCTATGGTGCGCGCTGGGAGGAGATTACCGCTTCCAGTCTGGTCGAGATCGACGTGGACGGCAACAGGGTCGCCCCCGAGGGGCCGCGCGTCAATCCGGCCGGTTTCACCATTCACAGCGCGGTGCATATGGCCCGCCATGACGCGCTGTTCGTGATGCACACCCACACGCGCGCGGGCGTTGCCGTCTCGACCCTTGCCGAGGGGCTGTTACCGCTCAACCAGATTGCCCTGCAGTTCTACGGTCGCGTCGGCTATCACGATTTCGAGGGCATTGCGCTGGAACTGGGAGAGCGCGAGCGCATCGTGGCCGATCTCGGCGACAAATGCGCGCTGATCCTGCGCAACCATGGCCTTCTGACCGTCGGCCGCTCGGCCGCGGAGGTCTTCAGCCTGATGTTCTATCTGAATGCGGCCTGCGAAATTCAGGTCGCCACGCTGTCAATGGGCCGGCCGCTGGCACCGGTGCCTGAGGACGTATGCCGCCGCGTGACGGAACAATATGACCGGATGGCCTTCGTCAATGGCGACCTGATGCTGGAATGGGAGGCGCAGGTGCGCCTGCTCGATGCCATCGATCCTTCCTACAAGACCTGATTCACCACCGATGGCGATCGGTCACGTGTTCTATTGCTGCATTTCGTAAAAATGGCCACCAATCCCCGGATTGATTGACCGATAAACTTCCAGACTGGAACAGTTTCAAGCGAAAAGGCCCTGCACATGACCATCAACGAAACCGGAGTGCAGTTTGCAGGCAGCGGGCAGACATGGACACTGCCCGCGAACTGGTATCACGATGCGGAGATCTTCGCCGAGGAGCGCGCGCGCATCTTCGAGAAGAACTGGATGCTGTTCACCTGGTCGCAGCGGATGCTGAAGCCGGGTGACTATGTGCGCGGCACCGTGGCGGGCCGCTCCATCTTCGTTATTCGTGGCGACGATGGCATCGTGCGTGCCTTCCACAATGTCTGCCGCCACCGGGGCGCGGAACTGGTGGGAAAGGACGAGGGCCGCTGCGGTCGCCATGTGGTCTGCCCCTATCATGCATGGTCCTTCAACCGTGCCGGCGAACTGGAGCGTGCCCGCGATTTCGGCGGCGATGTCACTTTTGACCGCAAGGAATGGGGGCTCTACCCCGTGGCGGCGGAGGAATGGCGCGGCCTGATCTTCGTGCGCATCGCCGCGACCGGGCCGACGCTGAAGGAGTGGCTCGGCCCCATCGACACCATGGCCGCGGATTATCCGCTTGAGCAGCAGAACTATTTCATGTCCAAGGAGCGCGATGTCGCCGTGGACTGGAAGACTTACGGCGAGAACTATCTGGAGTGCTATCACTGCCGCACGATGCACCCCGGCCTGTGCGACTCTCTGGACATCGATAAATATGTCATCGACGTTCACTTCGAGGATCGCTTCTTCCATCTGCACGCGCCGGCGCGTGATGGCGGCTTCACGCGCGGGCTCTATTTCTATCGCTTCCCCGGCCTGATGCTGAATTTCTATGACTGGGGCTCCTCCATCGCCACCGTGGAGCCGCTAGGCCCCGGCCGCATCCGTCACATCAACTGGTATTTCTTTACCGATGTGTCGCCGGAGAAGGCGGAGGAAAACCGCAGGGCCGCCGAGTGGTCGGCCGAGATCGTCAGCGAGGACATCGACATCATTCTCGGCGTCCAGCGCAATCTCGAAGGCGGCATCTATCAGCGTGGCCCGCTTTCGCCGAAATACGAGCACGGCGTTCTGGGTTTCCAGAACATGGTGCGGGCGGAACTGGGCGACGGCGCCCCGCGCCTGATGGCGGCGGAGTGATTGCTGCCGCCATTCTCCGGGGCAACATGGTGCCTGCCCGGTTGTCGTGACCGGGCAGGCATTTCCATGCCGACGGTGGGCGTCGGGTTCAGTAGGTCGGCGGCGTGATGGCCCATACCAGTTGCAGCGGGCTTGTGCCGCTGTTGCGGTAGTGGTGGGGGCGCGTACTCTCGAATGAAAAGCTGTCGCCCGCGCGCAGGTGATAGCGCCGGTTATCCACCCAGAGTTCCATTTCCCCGGTCAGGATCAGCCCGGCTTCTTCGCCCTCGTGGCTGTAGGGCTCGGGGCCGGAGCCCGCTCCGGGCTGGATGGTGCAGAACAGCAGTTCCAGCGCACCGTGCAGATCGGGCACCAGCAATTCATCGATCATGCTGTTGTCGTCGATGCTCATGCGCCGCCGCTTGTCGGCCCGCACCACCACGTCGCCGTCTTCCTCGGCGCGGTCGGATGTGTCGGAGCGGAAGAACCAGCCGATGGTGACGCCCATCACTTCGGCGATCTGCTGTAACTGGCGGATCGTGGGCGTGGAAAGACCGCGCTCGACCTGAGAAAGGTGCCCCACGGAAAGCCCGGTCCGGTTCGCGACCTCGGCCAGTGTCATGGCGCGGCGCTTGCGGGCATCGCGGATCATCGGCCCCAGCGCGGCGACAGGGTCGTCCGCCTGTTCACTCACGGCGGGCTCGTCATCGGCCGGCTTCTCCGGCTCGGCCACGCGCAGTTGCGGCTGCGGACGGAGCCCATGCCGTTGTTCGTTGCTGTCGGCGGAAATGCCGTCTCTGGCAAAGCGTGTGTCACTCACGAATGACCCCTGCGCTGTCTGCAGTATTCATGATCGGCGGTGCCCATGGCGACCCTGCCCGCCCCTGCCATTACACGAGCCGGCTGGAAGGCGCTTGCGGAAAGGCTTTGCGGATCGCCTGAAGAGGATTTCATCTTTGTGAAGATTAATCCGCCCGGATCGTATCAGCAAGGCTTACCGAAAAATCCATGCCGGCTGGGGCCGTGCAATCACTGCCGTCACCACCGCGGACGTTTGCTCGGGCGCGGTGGCAACCGGCGGGGAAAGACGATTCTGCAGGATACGGATGCCGTTTCAGCAACGGCCATGGCAGTTGGCACAGGCGGCAAATGGCCAGGAGACAACGGTCATTTGCCCCCGGTCATCGTTCGCCCCCATTTTGTTTCGACGCCCGATACAAGGAAAATCAAATGGGCTCCGCCAACACCGTTTCCGCCGCCCGGCATGGCAGTGATCCGGAACGGTGACTTTGTTCGTGCGCTAAAGACCTGAGTGCGCTTTCATTTCGCGGGCACCCCGGTCTGCCAGTTCCGATGCCGCGGTGGGCCACCGCCTGGGTGTAGCCAGCCGCATTTCATTCGCCGGGTGCCGTTGCACGCGCACTCTGCCGGCTTCCGCATCAAATCGCCCGATGTTTCATCTTGACCGCACCGGGCGTGTCACTTTTCATGTGTCTGAAATTTCACGGAGGTGCAGGCATGGGCGTTGAGATGATGTCGGCGGAGAGCGCCAGCCGCCCGCGCTATGCCCCGCTGTCGCCTGTCGCCGGCACGCAGCAGATCATCGTGGCAGACCGCGACGGGCTGGAGGTGGCGCTGAACCTGCTGACGGGTGCGCCGGCGGCGTTCGTCGCCGCGTCGGTGCTGATCGTGGCGGGTGGCGACAGCGTAGTCCTTGCCGGCAACCCGCCGGCCGGCCGCTGCATTGTGGCGGCCGATACCGATGGGGCACTGGCGGCGCTTGCCGGCGTTCTGGCCGATGCCGACATGGGAGCGCGGCTATATCTGGCGGGCGGCGATCCGATGCTGTCCGTGTTGCGGCGCGGCGCACTTGCAGCCGGGCTTTCCGCCGATGCCATTCAGGCCGAGGCCTGCGGCGCCCCGCGCCGCCGCGTGCGTTGCATGCATTGCGGCACAATCACCGAGGATGTCGTTGCCGACCGGCTGACCTGTCCGTCCTGCGGGCTGGAACTGGCGGTGCGCGATCATTATTCACAGCGCCTCGCGGCCTATCAGGGGGTCTGGACCGGCCCGGGCCCGGTGCGCATCGTCAGCACGGAGGCTGCGCAGTGACCGGTGGCGAAATCCCCCTGCGCGTGACGGCCGTCACGCCGCTGACCGACGATATTCGTGCGTTTCGGCTCGAGGCCGCCGATGGTCGTCCCCTGCCGGATTTCTCAGGCGGCGCACATATTACGCTGCTGCTGTCCTCCGGCGGCAAGAGCTGGCGCAACGCTTATTCGCTGACGGGCACGCCCGGCGATACCGCGGCCTACACCATCGCCGTGCGCCGCGAGGCAAGCGGGCGCGGCGGGTCGCGCTTCCTGCACGAACACATAACGGCGGGCGACGAGATCATCGCCCTGCCGCCGGCCAATGCCTTTCCGCTGGTTGCCACCGCTCGCCATCATCTGTTCATCGCCGGTGGCATCGGCATAACGCCCTTTTTGCCGATGGCGGCGCAGGCAGCGGCACAGGGATTGGATTTCGAACTGCATTATGCCGCCCGCTCCGCCGCGGAGGCCGCATTCGGAGAGATGCTGCGGACGTGCCACGGCGACCGGGTTCGGCTCTATGCCAGCGATGCGGGGTCG
>DAIPYB010000182.1:0-5912 GCA_036782955.1 Pseudoxanthobacter sp.
TGGCCGACGAAATCCAGCGCCGCCTGTTCGACTGGCTCGACCAGCCGGTGCAGCGTGTCCATGGCGCCGAAGCCTCGCCCAGCATTTCGCGGGTGCTGGAGGCGGCCGCCTGTGCCCGCCCGCAGGAAATCGAGGCGGGCCTGCGCACCGTCATGGCCGGTCAGGGCCGGCCGCTGGCGGCAGGCGTCTGAGGGAGAGGGAAGATGGCGACGAACATCGTTCTGCCGGCTCTCTCGGCTGGCATGGAAGACGGCGTCATTGCGCGCTGGCTGAAGGCGGAAGGCGAGCCGGTTCTCGCCGGCGAGCCGGTGGCGGAGGTCGAGACCGACAAGGCCACCATGGAAATCGAGGCCCCCGCCGCCGGTCGGCTGGGCCGGCTTGTGGTGGCGGCCGGCGACCGGGCTGCGGTCGGGCAGACAATTGCCGTTGTGCTGGCTGAAGGCGACGCGGCGGAACCGGAGGCATCGGCGTCGCCGTCCGATCCCGCTCCGGCTTCGCCCGATACGGCGCAGGCACCGGCCGGCGGGGATGCGGAGCCGCGCCACCGGGCTTCGCCCCTTGCCCGCCGCCTGGCGAAACAGGCGGGCCTCGATCTCCGGGGTCTTGCCGGCACCGGGCCGCACGGCCGCATCGTGCGGCTCGATGTGGATCGTGCTCTTGCGGCCGGCGCGGTTCGCCCGGCCGCTGTTGAGCCCGTGCCACAAAGCCAGTCGGCGCCGAAGGGACCGGCACCCCTGCCGCCCGGCATCGGCGAGCATGAACTGGTGCCGCACTCCGCCATACGCCGCACGATCGCCCGTCGCCTCAGCGAGGCCAAGGCGACCATTCCGCATTTCTATCTGGAAGCGGATGCGGACATGACCGCGCTTCTGGCGCTGCGCGCCCGCTGCAACGAGGACCGGGCTGCCGACGAACGGATCTCCATCAACGATTTTGTTCTGAAGGCCGTGGCCGTGGCCCTGCGGCAGGTTCCAGACATGCGGGTCATCTGGACGGAGGAGGCGCTGCTGAGACCGTCAGCGGTGGACATTTCCGTTGCCGTGGCAACGGATGGCGGCCTCATTACGCCCGTCGTGCGCGATGCCGACCGCAAGAGCATCGGCGCACTGTCGGCCGAAGTGAAGGCTCTGTCGGCCAGAGCGCGCGAAGGACGGTTGAAGCCGGCGGAATATCAGGGCGGCTGTTTCTCGCTTTCCAATCTCGGCATGTATGGCGTGCGCTCGTTCACGGCCATCCTCAATCCGCCGCAGAGCGGCATTCTCGCCGTGGGCGCGGTTGCCCGCCGGCCGGTATCGCGCGGCGATGAGATCGTGTCCGCGCCGGTGATGAGTTGCACGCTGTCGGTCGATCACCGTGCGGTCGACGGGGCAGTGGGGGCAGCCTGGCTCGCTGCTTTCACGGCAGTGCTGGAACGTCCCCTCAGTCTTCTGGTCTGAAACCCGCAATCCCGCTTCCGCGAAGCCGGCCGATGGCCGAACACCCGGTAGGATGTCATGAAGCTCGAAGATCCCACTTTGCTGCGCGAGGCGTGCCCGGTCGGGGGGCGCTGGATTCCGGTTGGCGACAACGCCATCGACGTGCGCAACCCGGCAACGGGCGAACATGTCGGCTGCGTGCCGCGACTGGGCCGCGCTGAAACCGATGCCGCCATCGCGGCCGCGACGGTGGCGCAGCAGGAGTGGGCGCGCCGCACGGCAGGCGAACGCGCGGAAATCCTGCGACGCTGGTATGATCTGGTCATGGCCAGCCAGAACGATCTGGCGCTGATCCTCACGCTGGAGCAGGGCAAGCCGCTGGCCGAGGCGCGGGGCGAGATCGCCTATGGGGCGAGCTTCATCGCGTGGTTCGCGGAGGAAGCCAGGCGTGTCTATGGCGAGCTGACGCCGGGCCACCAGCGCGACAAGCGCATTCTCGTCATGAAGCAGCCCGTCGGCGTCGTGGCGGCCATAACGCCGTGGAACTTTCCCAACGCCATGATCACGCGCAAGGCGGCGCCTGCTTTTGCCGCCGGCTGTGCGATGGTGCTGAAACCGGCTTCGCAGACACCGTTCTCCGCCATCGCGCTGGCCGTTCTGGCGCAGCGCGCCGGCCTGCCCGACGGTCTCTTCAGCGTGGTGACCGGCTCTGCCGGCGAGATCGGCGCCGCGCTGACGCAGAGCGCCACGGTGCGCAAGCTCACCTTCACCGGCTCGACGGAAATCGGCGCGGCGCTCTATGCCCAGTGCGCACCGACCATCAAGAAGCTGTCGCTTGAACTGGGCGGCAATGCGCCGTTCATCGTTTTCGACGACGCCGATCTCGATGCCGCCGTGGAAGGCGCGCTCATCGCCAAGTTCCGCAACAATGGCCAGACATGCGTCTGCGCCAACCGGATCTATGTGCAGGACGGCGTCTACGATGCTTTCGCCGACAAGCTGACCGCCGCTGTCAGCCGTCTGAAGACGGGCAACGGCCTTGAAGCGGGCGTGACGCTCGGGCCGCTGATCGACCGCGCGGCTCTCGCCAAGGTCGAGGAGCATATCGCAGATGCCTGCGCGCGCGGTGCGCGGGTTCTCACCGGTGGCACGCCTCATGCCCTCGGCGGCACGTTCTATGCGCCGACCGTGCTGGCCGATGTGCCGGGCGATGCGTTGATCGCGCGTGAGGAGACATTCGGCCCGGTCGCGCCGCTGTTCCGGTTCCGGGATGAGGCCGAGGTCATCCAACTGGCCAATGCCACCGATTTCGGCCTCGCGTCTTATTTCTATGCGGCCGATCTCGCCCGCGTGTTCCGGGTCAGCGAGGCGCTTGAATATGGCATGGTGGGCGTCAACACGGGCCTCATTTCCACGGCCGAGGCGCCCTTCGGCGGCATCAAGCTCTCCGGTCTCGGCCGCGAAGGCTCGCACCACGGCATCGAGGACTATCTCGAACTGAAATATGTCTGCCTTGGCGGAATTGCCTGATCTTCCGCATCTCCGCCCGGCAGCGCTCTCTCAGAGCGGTGCCGGTGCGGCGTTGTCATGCTTCCAGCGGTGATACCACGCGATGAAGCGGGCCGTGCCGGTGCTGACCGGCGTGGCGGGCCGGAAGCCGGTCAGCGCCTCCAGAAGGTGGTGATCGGCATAGGTCTCGCGCACGTCGCCGGCCTGCATCGGCAGCATATTGCGTTTGGCAGGGCGCCCGAGTGCCTGCTCGATTGCAGCGATGAACTCCGGCAGCGAAACGGATGATCCGCCGGCAATATTGACGCTGCGCCACGGGGCTGCGGGCGATAGCGTATCCTCCACGCCCGGCCCCGTCGCGGGCTGTCCGGCGACGGGAATGCAGGTCGTGAGCCGCGTGATCGCCTCGACCAGATCGTCGATATAGGTAAAGTCCCGCCGCATTTCTCCCATGCCGTAGACGTCGATGGCGCGGCCGTTCTCGATTGCCTCGACGAACTTGAAAAGCGCCATGTCGGGTCGGCCCCAAGGCCCGTAGACGGTGAAGAAGCGGAAGCAGGTTGTCGGGATGCTCCACAGGTGCGCGTAGGAGTGGGACATCACCTCCATTGACTTCTTGGTCGCGGCGTAAAGCGTCAGCGGCCAGTCGGTCCGGTCGGCTTCCCGGAACGGCATCGTCGGGTTGCCGCCATAGACGGAGCTGGTGGAGGCCATCAGCAGATGATGGGGCCGCATCGCTCGCGCCAGTTCGAGCACGTTGAAAGAGCCGACGAGATTGGAGTCGACATAAGCCTGCGGGTTCTCCAGCGAGTAACGCACGCCGGCCTGCGCGGCCAGATGGATGACGATATCCGGTTCCGCCGTCCGGCCGGCCTCGAACAGGGCCTCGCGGTCTTCCAGCATGGCAATAACCGGCCGGAAATGCTCGTAACTCGACAGAATCCGATGACGGGCCTGCTTCAGGCGGACATCGTAATAGTCCGTCATGCCATCGAAGCCGACCACGGCGTGGCCATCTTCCAGCAGCCGGCGCGCCAGATGAAAGCCGATGAAGCCCGCCGTGCCTGTGATGAGAAAGCGCATCGTCCCGTTCCGTCAATTCATCCTGCCGCGGCTGCTCCCGCCAGCATTCCTTAGCCGGGTTCCGCCGTCGACCGTTTCGGCCGATTGTTAGAGCATGGATGGCGTCACCGCCAGACGGCATGAGGGGCCGGCCGCCGCCCGGCCTCGCTGCGCCGTTATGAAGCCTACACAAACCGTGGGCAGGATGCGGGCCGGCCGGCTGCCCGGCCTTTGCTCCGGACGAGCCGGTGAAACGGCTGGGTTTCCTCCGGATTCTCGATTGTAAGACGCTCTTGCGACATGAAGGCAAAGAGGCGACCGCGGTGTCTGACGAAAGAAAAGCGCAGTTCGAGCGTATCCGCAATGAGATGGCGGACAGCTTCGACGAGGAACTCGAAACGCAGCTCGACGAGGACTGGCTCGACGAACTCGTTGCGGAAGGTATGGGGGAGCATGGTGCCCCAACCATCGACCGCAGGGTCTATTTCCGCGAACTGTTTCGCCTGCAGCACGAGCTGGTCCGCCTGCAGGACTGGGTGCAGCACAGGAAACTGAAGGTCGCTGTGCTGTTCGAGGGGCGCGATTCCGCCGGCAAGGGCGGCGCCATCAAGCGTGTGACGCAGCGACTGAATCCGCGTGTCTGCCGCGTGGTGGCCCTGCCGGCGCCCACGGAGCGCGAGCGCACTCAGTGGTATTTCCAGCGCTATGTGGCCCACCTGCCGGCTGCGGGTGAAATCGTGCTTTTCGACCGCTCATGGTACAACCGCGCCGGCGTCGAGCGGGTAATGGGGTTCTGCACGGAAGACGAGCTTGAGGAGTTCTTCCGATCCGTTCCCGATTTCGAGCGCATGCTGGTTCGATCGGGTATCATCCTGATAAAATACTGGTTCTCCATTACCGATGAGGAGCAGGAGTTCCGCTTCCAGATGCGCATCGAGGATCCGCTCAAGCAGTGGAAACTTTCGCCGATGGATCTCCAGAGCCGCGTGCACTGGGAGGAATATACCAAGGCCAAGGAGGAGATGCTCGAGCGGACCCACACCCCCGATGCGCCGTGGTGGGTCGTTCAGGCGGTCGACAAGAAGAAGGCGCGCCTCAACTGCATTGCCCATCTTCTGGCCCAGATCCCCTATGAGACCGTGCCGCGGCCCGAGATCGTGCTGCCGGACCGCGTCCGTCATCCAGATTATCACCGCAATCCGGTGCAGCCGGAGATGTATGTGCCGGAAGTTTATTGAGATTTCGGTCCGGCGATCGCGCCGGACCGCGTCATCGCCTGAAAAAAGAGCCGGTGGCACCCAATAACGGTGCCGCCGGCTTTTTTTGTGCGTGGCGAGCCATGCCTTCATAATGCAGTCGAAAACGCATTTTTCCGCCATGGATGTCGCCGACAGTCTCTCCCGGATAGAAGGCAGAATCCAATGTGTGGCGAAAGGCCGGGTGTGTGGGGGCGTTTGTCATATGGGGCTGAGATGAATTGTCCCTTGTGCAAAAGCTGTCGTCTGCCATTTAATGAGGGTGACATTATTTGTCGAATGCGGTTGACGTTGGCCATGTCCCGGGTAGAAGTCGGTTGATCTGTTTCCAGCGGGTGGTGGCGTCAAGACAGATAATTTCAGGGGGCATGCGCAGTCGCTGGTCGGGCGCCGCATCTGTGGCGTTAGTTGGAAGGCATACGATGTCCCGTCAGATTGTATCATGTGAGACCATCTCCGCCGTGGCGGAGATTCTGGAAACCGATGCCGAAGTCGCTGATTTTCTTGATAGCGTCGTCAGTGTCGGGGATGTCGCACTGGCTCAGCAGGCCTTGGATACCGTGGCCTGTGCTTGGGGGTGGGCGCGTATTGCTGACATGCTTTCGATGAGCCCGGCTGAGGCTCGCGGGCGACTTTTGTCAGAGGGTGCAGATCCGATTGCCGGTGCTGT